>DATAPM010000163.1:0-4689 GCA_036265225.1 Vulcanimicrobiaceae bacterium | reverse complement strand
CTACACGTACCACTGCCTCTTTCATGACGATACCGAGAACATGATCGGTACGGTCAGCGTACGCTAGTCCAGCGCAGATCATCGCGTATGACGAGAGCGCTATACGATCCGAAGCGTAAAGCTCAGCTCAGGGAAACGCGGGGTGGTCGACAACGGTTTCACTATGATTGATGATACCAAGCGCCGCAGACAAGAAGTTCGAGCAGAAGCAAACACGCATGTCCTCGGCGACCTGAAGGCCGAGGCCGCGGCTCGACTTGGCGATCTTTGAGCAGGCGGAAAAACGGCGAGTTGTGGGCGCGGAGTCAGGCTCGTGGGCCAAATGCGGGCCACTCGCGAAACCACGAACCAAAAAGTCCATAAAATAAGGCGAACCGTGGTAGCGCCAACGGGAATCGAACCCGTCTTTCCGCCTTGAAAGGGCGATGTCCTAACCGATAGACGATGGCGCCGCGGGGGCTCTCAACACCCTAATGGCCCGAACTCGGGCTGTCAACCCAGTATTCCACCCACCGCGCCGGGTCGCTTCTTTGGCTAGCGCTTCGAGGCCCGTTCGCAACGGCTCGGGAAGAGGTTGAGACGATGATTGACGAGACTGGCCGACGGTTTGTCGGCCGGGAAAGACCGGCGAGGTGACGCGAACGCCGTTCTCTACGAAGGCCGGGCGCCTTGAAGCGTTTAGTGACGGGGTCATCGCCGTGATCATCACCGTCATGGTCCTCGAGCTGCGCCCGCCGCACGGTGTGGATTTCGGATCGTTGCGCGCGATTCTACCCACGGCTTCGGCCTATGCCTTGAGTTTCGTCTTCATCGGAATCTATTGGAACAACCACCATCACATGCTCCAAGCCACCAAGGGCGTCAATGGCCGCGTGATGTGGGCAAATCTTTACTTTCTCTTTTGGCTCTCACTGGTACCGTTCACGACCAGTTGGCTGGGACAAAATCCCTTCGCTCCCGTCCCCACGGCTCTTTACGGATTCGTGCTGCTCATGAACGCGATCGCCTTCACGGTGCTGCAAAACGAGCTCAAGCGCGTGAACGGGCCCAACGGGGCCTTTGCGAAAGCCGTCGAGGCAGGCTTCAAGGAAAAGGCTTCGCTGCTTATCTACCTTTCATCGATCGGTGTGGCGTTCATTTCAACCGTCGTAGCCGACGTTCTCTTCGTGACTGTGGCTGCAACTTGGATTATCCCGGATCGTCGCTTTGAGGCCGTCACTGCGCAACGCCAGGCGAAGAGCGTCGATGCTGACAGGTCTCAATAATTAATTCATTGTAAAGTCAGTAAGAATGCGTGGGTTTCCCCGGCGATCGTGCCGTCGCCCACGATCTGCCCCGCATCGTTAATAGCCGAGGCGGTATTAAGCAGCCATCCCGATTTCTGCGGAATCAACGCGTTGAGGTCGCGCATCTTACCACCGCTCCAAATGAAGGCGTGGTCGACGTAGGTGCTTCCCTGCGGTTGCTGCGAGCGGCCGACGACGACGCCGGCGGCGTTGATTCCTATGCCCCAGCTATAGCCGCTGCTACCGGGCAATACGCCGAGGTCTTTCATCTTCCCACGGCTCCACAGATACGCGTGCGCCTGCAGATTTCCGGACGTATAAGCTTGGCCGGTAATCTGCCCTTTTGCGTTGATGGCATTGGCATCGCTCCAGTCGCCACCCAGCGTCCCGAGGCTCTGCATCGTACCTTTGCTCCAGAGAAAACCCAGAAAGTTCCCGAGCGTGTCGTACGAGATCCCGACGACTTGCTGCGAATCGTTGATGCCTGCAGCGTTGTTCCAGTCGTCGTGGGCATGACTGCCCAGCGTGCCGAGGTCCTTCATCTTTCCTTGCTTGTAGAGAAACGGATCGGCGACGCTGTCGACGGTATGCGCGGAGCCTACAACTACAGCGTCATCGTTGAGCGCGTACGCCGTCGCGGACCCGCCGCCGAGGTCCCCGATGTCTTTCATCGCGCCGTTGCGGTAGAGAAAAGCGTGGTATGTTCCGTCGGCTTTCGTGGAGTAGCCCGCGACGTCGCCCGAACGGTTGATGCCGTTGCCTACCGCCGTCGTTCCACCGAGCGAGCCGATGTCTACCATGCCGCCCGCTACGGTGTAGGTGAAGGCGTGAGCGGATCCATCCGAGCGCGACGCGATGCCCGTCACCTCGCCCGCGGCGTTGATCGCACGGGCGTTGCTATACGGACCGCCGAGCGTTCCCAGATCGGCGACGGTGTATTTAGCAGCGTGGCCCAGCGGTCTTTCGGCAGCAGCCGGCATCCCGGAAGAGGGCGGAGGAACTGTCCCCGACGACCCGCCGCAGGCCGTAAGACCGAGCGCAATCGAGGCGGCGATGAAACCGATTTTTGCCTGCATCTTAATCGGCTACACTATCTTGCGCGTGTGAAAAAAGACTGAACGAAGCCGGCGCCGGCGCTCGCCTCTATGCCTGACGCTCGGTCTGGGCAATGATTTCAAGCGGCGACGTTTCGAGCGTCCCTTTAGAGATCTCGTCCACGCGCGCCGTGTAGCGTTCGAAGAAATCGCGCTCGCCGAGCAGGTTGGCGGCCTCCTGGTCTACGACCGTCGCGAGGTGGTAGTAATCACCGTCTGGCGTCTTCATCGCACGGTACGTGATCTTGCCGCCAAGCTCGGGGTCAGCCTCAATCGCCTTGACGAAGCGCGCCACCTCATCGTGCCACTCGCCCGGCGAGCCATCTTCAAACCGATACTTGATCAGGACATGCTTCATCGCTTCGACCAGCGTCCCAATTACTTCGTCGCGAGACTGATCGTAATGCCGACGAGTTCGTCGGAGTTCTTGACGCCATACGATTGCGATACTGGGCCGCCTTTGGGGTACGGCCAATATCCGACCTTACGCACTGCCCGAGGCAGCGTTCCGAACGGCATGAGAATCGAACTGCCGTCCAGCCAGAACTGCGTCAAAAGACCGGTGTTATTCCCCTTGAAGTTTACGCTTCCGATCGACGTGCCTTTAGAGCCGGCCATCTTGAAGCGATAGACCCTGCGCGTGTACGTGTCTTGCACGGCGAGATACTTGCCATCCCACATTACGCCACCCGGATAGCCGATCGTTTGATCGAGAGTAACGTTGTTCAGGTTGCTGCTGCCGTAGGAGAGCTCCGCGAACTTCGTATTGTAGCTGCCGTAATCGGCGCCGTCGACAAAGAGGTTTCCTTTATCGTCGTAACCACAGAAGAAAAAGGCGTTGAACGCCTGATTCTGATACGAGCTCGGAATGCCGTGACCGCCGTGAAAAATCGATACGCTCCCCGGCCCGAGTGAGAGCGTACTGGCGTAGTTGGCGACCGCGACGTCGCCGCTCTTCGGATCGACGGCACAGCCGACCGGATAGTGTCCGAAGTCGTTGAGCTCCTGAATCGACTTCGTCCCGCCGTGTTTGAACTCAAGCACGTCGAGGTCGTTCGTGTTTACGACGAACACGTTACCTTTGGCGTCCGAGCAGAGGCCGGCCGGTGAGTGGAAGCCCCTGATCAATCCCACGAGCTTTCCGGCCGGATACGTGTACATATAGACGCTGCCGCGCGCGTCCGAAACGTACAGCAGGTCGCCGCTCGCGGCATTGGGTGAGACCCACGACCCGGCATTATTGAAGCGCGAATGCGCGCTGCCCATCGCTTTTGTACTCGACGGTGCGACTCCCAATGGCGCTTGCGGCGCGAGGGAGGTTCCGGCGCCGCTGCACGAGGCAAGCAACGCCGCGCTGACAAGAGTTCCGAGGCTCAAGCGGCCGTTTATCATCGCCTTCATCCTTCTAAATCGCCTGAATCTTGGCCATCATCCCGGCATCTTCGTGGTCCAGAATGTGACAGTGGAAAAGGAACGTTCCCCTGATTATTGGATCGCGGAAGTCGGCGGTGATTACCATCGTCCCTGGTTTTCCGTCCTTGCGCCGGTGTGGGAGAACGACGCTGTCCGCCCAGTAGGGATGCACGAGCCTGACGCCATTGATCTGCTTGACCAAAAAGTGCGCCTGGTGCAGGTGAAAGTCGTGCGTCTCTTGCGTCACGTTGACGATGCGCCACTCTTCGACCGTCCCGGTGTGCACGGTAAACATCGGGGGGTCGCTCATACGGAACGCTTTACCGTTGATGAAAAAGTGAGACGGGCCTTCACTGAAAACAACGACGCGCTTTGCCGCCGGCGGCGGCAGCGGCGTCGTGTAAACGTTTTGCGGCAGCGGCGCACCGACGGTCAACGCACCGTGGAACGACGTGTCGCTGCCCTTACCCTTAGGCGCTCGCAGCTTAGCGAGGAGAAGATCGGGGTCGCGGTCGCCGCTAAAGCCCGTGTCGTAGCAAAGCGTGCGGAAGGAGCCGTATCCATTTTTGGGACCGGTGACGACGAACTCGGCGCGTGCTGCCGGCGGAATCACGATGTATTTCACGGTTTCGGTGGGCGGTGTCGCCGGCCACGTGTCAAGAGCGAATCCGTCGATGGCCACGAGCTCTAAGTCGCCGCCGGTTGAGAGCTTGAGCGTCTTGTGACCGGTCGCATTGACCACGCGGAAGAACTGTTTTTCGCCTGGTGCGATGCTGATGATCGGTTGGTAGGCGGTGTTGAGCGTCGTCGTCAGTCCGAGGTCGGAACCGCACGGCTCGCTGTTGACGACTTTCGGCTTAGCGGTCGGCGAGGCCATGCCGGACATTCCGCTCATG
>DATAPM010000162.1:0-10189 GCA_036265225.1 Vulcanimicrobiaceae bacterium | reverse complement strand
CACGAATGAAATTGGATTTCCCTTTCTGGAGCTCGGCAATGAAGTACCCACTAGTCGCGTATCCGCCAATGAAGAGATTCCCCGAGCCATCGTAACCACACGAAAGAAGCGTTGGGTAGGAAGGACCGATGAACTTCGCTTGCTTCCATCCGTGGCGTCCGGGCTGGAAAATCAGCGCGTCGTGGGAAGTCAGCGCAGCGAGGTTTCCGGTCGCCGGATCGAACGAGCAGCTAAACGTCGCACCAAAGGGGTTGGTCAGAACCGCCGACGGGCCGGCGCCCCCGTGCCGATATTCATAGATCGCGTAGTCATTCGTTACGAAGACGTCGCCTTTGGGATCCGAACACAGCCCGTAAGAGTTGCCGCTATTGAACAACCCGCTGACCAGCTCGCCCTTTGGATAAGCGTAGACATAAATCGCGCCGTCTATGCCGGTCGATGCATACAGCAAGTCGCTCGAACGGGCCTTCGACGAGGTCCACGATTGCCGCACCTCGTTCCGCAACGCCGCCATAGAGGCTTGAGACGCGCCGTTTAAGGAGGTGCCCGGCAAGCCGCATCCCGTAGGCAATATCGCCGCGGCGCAAAGCGCTGCCGCGAAGCGGGGTAGGCGACGGGCGGCGGACCTCAGCGATTCGATGGCGCCACGCTGACGGTCACACCGTAGGTTTTATCTTGCGTGAATTCCCTCTGAGGCTTTCCGCCCGCCGGGTACGGCCACTCGCCGACGATGGGCTGCGCACTTTGATTGGCTGCGGCGGTTAGGGTCGGGCCTTGGATCCAAAACTGGAAGACCTGCCCGAAAACCTTTAGTCTGGTCACACCGACCTGGGTGCCGGTCGCGCCATTAAATTTGAACCGGTGAATGCGCTGGCCGCTGTCCTCGATGGCCATGTGCTGTCCGTCCCACTGGATGCTCGCGGGCAGAAAGCGTTTGTCGAGTATTGTCCGCTTGAAATTCAATTTGCCTTTTTCGAGTACCCAAACGAAGTAGTTTCCGCTGGCATATCCGTCGACGAAGAGATCTCCGGAAGCAGCATAGGCGCACCACGAGAGATGCGGCGCCTCGAAGGGAAAGAGTTTTGCAATGTGCCAGCCTTGTCCGGCCATGGGGTGGAAGATCGCAATGCCGCTGTTCGGCGCCACAACCGCCAAATCTCCGCTGACGGGATCTACCGAACAGGCTGTGGTGCCGCCATAAGGACTCGTGAGCGTCGCCGACGCGCTGGCACTTCCTTGGGGATATTCGTACGTCGCATTATCGTTTGTTACGAAGACGTTGCCGTTGGGGTCGGAGCAGAGGCCGTAGGATTTCCCAGTATTCAGCAAGCCGCCAACAAGTTGCCCCTTGGGATAGGTGTATACGTAAATCGCGCCGTCTATTCCGGTCGAGGCATACAACAAGTCGCTCGAGCGCGTTTTCGGCGACATCCACGACCGCCCTATATTCGATCGTACGGCAAACTTCGATGCCGGCGGCGCGCCGGCCACCGAGCTCGGCGAACCGCATCCTGCCGGCAATACCGCGACGGCGCAGAGCACCGCCGCGTATTGCGTTAAACGGTTGCCCGGATTCAGCGGCTGCCCTTCCACTTACCCGAAACAATCACCGCACCGTACGCGGGACCGACAACGCTGAGTTGTCCCGAGGGGGCACCGCCGGCCGGATAGGCCCACTTATCAACCACGGTGTTCGTGCAGGCAATGTTGCTGCCGGCGATCTGCGTGGTGGGCTTTTTGGGAAGGTCGTTGGGCTTCTTGCTGAGGTTTGCCCAGGCAACGACGTCAACGTACGCGCCGCCACAAGGATCGCCGAGTTGAACGGCGTTTACCGCGGTCGCCGTGCTCCCTGAAACGCTGACTTGGAAGATGCACGTGTAATCCGCACCGTTGCATGCCTGGTCGCCCACGCCCAAGTATTTGCCGTCCCACTGCGCCGCCGCCGGGAAGTTGAGCTTGAATCCGCTCAGCGTCAGCTTTTCAAAAGCGTTGCCACCGGGGGGCAACTCCTCCAAGCACCCCGTCAAACACGACCCCTGCAAACCGACGATAAACAAGTTGCCGTTAGGATCGTAACCAGCCGGCCAGTCATTCTTCGCCGCCGTGATGGTTGTCGGCGAACCCGAGGCGCCTTTATAGATCGCTACACCGCCCGAACTAGCCGGGCTTTGAAAGTTGGTGACGGCGAGATCGCCGTTGGTTGGATTGACGCTGCAGCCGATCGGACTGCCGGCGCTCTCGGTCAATGTCTTGATCGGCGTCAACGTGCCGTCGGCAAACTCCGTAATCTTCGCCGCGGTAAAGTCAACGAAATAAACGTTGCCCTTTTTGTCGCTGCACCCGCCGTAGACGAGCCTAAACCCGCCCGCCGAGCCGAGCTGCTTGCCCGATTTATAATCGTAGGCGACCACGAGACCGTCTGCCGGATCGCTGACGTACAAGAGGTCGCGGCGCCCTTTGAGCGCCGGACTCATCCACGCACGTTGCCGCTGCGTGCGCAACGTCGGGACGATACCGCTTCGCGTCGTCATGGCGACACTCGCGCTTGGGTTGCTCGCCGGGGGTTGCGTTCCGCTGCAACCGGCCAACGAGATCGCGGTGACGGCGACGCTAAGCGCGCCGCGACTAAAAATCGTGCTCTTCATGCGGCGTCTTTCGGCGCGACCGTGCACGTCACCCGGCGGAGCTGTTCTGGCGCAACTTATAGCGTTGGAGTTTGCCGGTCTCAGTTCGCGGCAGCTCCGCGACGAACTCGATCTCGCGCGGCGCCTTAAACGGCGCGATCTGCGTCTTGCAGAACTCGCGCAGTTCGTCAGCCTTAGCGTCGTTCGCAGCGCATCCTTCGGCCAGCACGACAAACGCTTTGACCAGATTGGTCTCTTTTTCCGGATCGCGTTTCCCCACGACGGCTACCTCCTTGACGTCGGGGTGCGCGATCAGCGCCTGCTCCACTTCCGGACCGGAAATATTATAGCCGGCCGAGACGATCATGTCGTCGGTGCGCGCGACGTACCAGAAATAACCGTCGCCATCGCGGCGATAGGCGTCGCCCGGATAGTTCCAGCCGCGCTGCACGTAGATACTCTGGCGTTCGTCTTGTAGATATTTGCAGCCGGTTGGCCCTTTGACGGCCAGCCGGCCCATCGTGCCGTCGGGGAGCGGACGACCGTCGTCGTCGTGAATTTCGGCGACGTAGCCCGGAACGACGCGCCCGGTCGATCCGGGCCGCGCTTCGTCGAGCGGCGAGCCGATGAAAATGTGCAGCATCTCGGTGCTGCCGATGCCGTCGAGAATCTTGAGCCCGGTTTTTTCGTGCCACTCTTCCCAGACCACCTTGGGCAGCGCTTCTCCGGCCGAAACGCACGCGCGCAGCGTCGAAATGTCGTAGCGATCGCAGGCGGCGGCCATGGTCCGGTAGGCAATCGGCGCGGTGAAAATCGTGGTGATGCCGAATTTATCGATCGCTTCGAGCAGCTCGGCCGGACCGGCGCGCTCGAGCAGCAGCGTCGCGGCGCCGACGTGCAGCGGGAAGAGCAGCTGGCCGCCCAAACCAAAGGTAAACCCGAGCGGCGGACTTCCGCAAAAGAGCTCGTCGCTTTGCGGGCGCAGCACGCGCGCGCAATAGGTGTCGCAAATCGCCAGTAGGTCGCGATGATAGTGCATCGCGGCTTTCGGCGTGCCGGTCGTTCCCGAGGTAAAGGCGATCAGTGCGACGTCGCCGCCACCGGTTTGAATGTCGGCAAAGTCTTCAGACTTAGCCTCCATCGCGCGCTCCAGCGAGTCTTGGTGATTCTCGTCTGGGGCGTTGAAAAAGCGCGCGCGCACGCCGCCGAACGAAGCGCAGGCGCGATCGAACTCGTCGCGCAGACGCGCGTCGCACAGCGCGTGCTTTACCTGCGCCTTCTCCATCATAAAACGTAGCTCGCCGGCGCGGTAGAGCGGCATTGTCGTGACGGCGATCCCGCCGGCCTTGAGCACGGCGAACCAGCACGCGGCCAGCATCGGCGTATTCGTGCCGCGCAGGAGCACGCGATTACCCGGCTCGAGCATCAGGTCTTCGGTAAGCACGCGGGCGATGCGATTGGCCCTCGCTCGCAGCTCTGCGTAACTCCACCGCGCCGAAGGCGAGAGCACGCAGCGATCGTGGGCGCCGCCGCGCTCGATGTGTGCGTCGAGGAGCCGGCCGGCGAAGTTTACCCGCGCCGGGTAGTCGAGCTCCAGCACGTCGATAACGTCCGGCATCGCCTCGGGCGGCGGAAGCCGCTCTTCCGCAAAACGATCGACGTGAGCGGTGGTGCGCGCGATCATGCCTCGAATGTCTGCTTGGCGATGACCAGCTGCTGGATTTCGCTGGCGCCTTCGTAAATCCGCAGCGCGCGGACGTCGCGGTAGAGACGCTCGACGACCTCGCCACGCGTGACGCCGCGCCCGCCGAAGAGCTGCACGGCGCGGTCGCAGACGCGGCCCGCCGCCTCGGTGGCAAACCATTTTGCCATCGCCGCCTCGCGCGTGATGCGTTCGGCGCCGCCGTCCTTCTTCCAAGCTGCGCGATAGACCAACAGCGCGCCGGCGTCAACGTCGGTTGCCATCTCGGCGACCGCGGCCTGCGTTAGCTGCAGTGCGGCCAGTGGCGCGCCAAAGAGCTGCCGGCTCTTGACGTGGCCGATCGTTTCCTCGAGCGCCCGACGCGCGAAACCCAGGGCCGCCGCGCCGACGGTGCTGCGAAAGAGGTCGAGGGTGGCCATGGCAATGCGAAAACCCTGGCCTTCCTGGCCAATGCGATTTCCAGCGGGGACGCGCAGGTCATCGAACCGCAACGCTCCCAGCGGATGCGGCGAGATGGTTTCGATGCGCTCGACGACCGAGAGTCCCGGGGAGGTTGCGTCAACGGCAAAAGCGGTCAATCCCTTCGCACCGGTCTCCGCCGTTCGCGCAAAGACGATATAACAATCGGCCAGCCCGGCGTTGGATATCCAATGTTTGCCGCCCTCGATGACGTAGGTTTCGCCGTCGCGGCGCGCGCGCGTCGTAATCGCCGCGACGTCCGAACCGGCCTCACGTTCCGAAAGCGCAAACGCCGCGATACATTCGCCCGCGGCTACGCGCGGCAGATAGCGGCGCTGCAGTTCGGCGGAGCTGAATAGCGCGATCGGGGCGCTGCCCAAACCCTGCATCGCAAAAGCAAAGTCGGCCAGCGCGGAGCGCTGCGCCAGCCGTTCGCGCGCCAAGCAGAGCGTCCGCGCGTCGAGATTTGCTCGGATGCCGCCGAAGATGCCGGGCACGCAGGCGCGCAGCCATCCCGCGTCGCCAAGTGCGCGGACCCAAGCGCGACAGCTTCCGTCGGCGTCGCGCTCGTCGTCGAAAACCTCGGCGTCCTCTAGCCAGCCGTCGAGCGCCGCGGCAAACGCGCGATGCTCTTCATCGAAGAACGGGAGCTCGAGCACGTCAGTCGCCCTCAAAACGCGGGCGTTGCTTGGCGACAAAGGCGTCGTAGGCCCGTTTAAAATCTTTGCTTTCCATGCATCGAGCCTGCTCGCGCGCTTCGGCGTCAATCGCCTCGTCCAGCGGCATGGCCCATGCCTCGCGCAGCATATGTTTGGTTACGGCGTGGGCGAGCGTTGGGCCGTGGGCGAGCTCGGCGGCAAGGTCGCGCGCGCGCGTTTGCAGCACGTCGGGTTGACAGAGCTCGTTGTAAAAGCCCCAGTCGTAGGCCTGGCCTCCGGGCAGGGCGCGGCCGGTATAGAGCAACTCGGCCGCGCGACCCAAACCCACGATGCGCGGCAACATCGCGCAGGCACCCATGTCGGCGCCGGAGAGACCGACGCGCACGAATAGGAAAGCGACGCGTGACCGTTCCGTTCCCAAGCGCAGATCGCTCGCCATTGCGAGAATGGCACCGGCGCCCGCGCAGACGCCGTCGATCGCCGCGACCAGCGGCTGCGGGCAAGCGCGCATCGCTTTGACGAGATCGCCGGTCATCTGGGTAAACGCGAGGAGCTCCGCGGAACTGCTTTTGGTTAGCGGGCCGATGATTTCGTGGACGTCGCCGCCCGAACAGAAATTATTCTCTCCGCCGGTCAACACCACGGTCTTGACGTCCGGCTCGTCATCGAGGGATCGAAAGAGATCGCGCAGCTCGGCGTACAGCTCGAAGGTCAGCGGATTCTTGCGCTCGGGCCGGTTCAGCGTAACCGTCATCACGCGATCGGCGATCTCCACGCGCGCCCCGTTCATCGGATGCGAAACGGCAAATCTTCTTCGTATTCGTCGCCGGCGCTATTGCGCGCGATAACCCGCAGCCGGTAGGCGCGGACGAAGATCGGGGGCACGTCGAGCACGTTGACGCCGAAGGAAAAGCGTCCGGGACTTCGGTGTGGCACGTTGATCGAGAACAGATTGGTGCGCACTTCGATGCTCGCCACGTCGGTGCCGGCGACGAACGACCCCGACCACCGCTGGCCTCGGCGGATGTTGAGCGACGAAAAGCGCATCGCTAAAATGCTCGGCGGAGCATTGTTCGGCTCGAGACGCGGAGCCGGCAGTTTGGCGAGGCCGATGGAGACGTTGGGCGGAACGTCGGTCGGCCGCGACGCGCAGCCCGCAAGCAGCACTGCAACGCAAAACGCGCCCACGCGAGGAAGCACGTTTGCAGTCGTACGGAATTCGCCGGGGCGCCACCTTCTCCGGAAGGCGCCGCGCACGCGGGCGCGTAAGGGCCGCTCATGGTGCAGGAGCGCGTGCTACCGCACGCCGTGCCGAGGAATCCGGCACTGGATTACGCGACCGGCATCTGCGGCGTCTGGATCGCCGGCGGATTCTTTTTGGACGCGTGGGCGCACGGACACGTTCCCGTAGAAACCTTTTTCACCCCGTATCACGCCGTCTTCTACTCGGGCATGCTGGTCACGATCGCGGTGGTCGCGGTATTTGCGGCGCGCAACCACCGGCTCGGCTACGACTGGCTAAACTCGGTGCCGCGCGCCTACCGCCTGGCGCTGCTGGGCATCCCGATCTTCGTCATCGGCGGGTTGGGCGACCTGATATGGCATCACGTCTTGGGCATCGAAGAAGGCGTCGACGCGCTCCTGAGCCCAACGCATCAGATCCTGGGTTTGGGAATTTTCGTTTTGTCCAGCGGACCAATTCGCTCGGTCTTGGCCGACCGCACCGCGACGACGCTGACCCGTCAGCTGCCCCTGGTCCTCGGTTTGGCGACGTGGCTCATCCTAGCGCACTTTGGGACCGCCTACGCATTCGATCCGGCGGCAGGCCAAACCAACGCGCCGCCGCCGATCGTTCCGTTTACATCCGACTACCTCACGGCGCTCGGCATTGGCTACTACAAGGTTGCCGACGGCGCGCTGATCGTTATCTTCCAGAGTACGCTCATCACCGGCTTTCTGCTCTGGTTCGTCGCGCGGGTGAAGCCGTGCTTCGGCGCGCTCACGATTTTTCTGCTCGCCGGCAACTTTCCGGCGGCGGCGGCCTTCACGAACCAAGGTCCGCTGCTCGGCGTTACGATCGTGCAAGCGCTGCTGACGGGTTTGCTGGCCGATTGGTATGCATGGCGATTTGATCCGCATCCATCACCTGCCGCGGCGCCGGCGTTTCGGCGCTTTGCAGTCGGGGTGCCGATGGTGTACATCGGCGTCTATCTCGCCGCGATGCTTGCCGCCGACGGAATTTGGTGGGATTGGAACGTGGCGCTGGGCTCGTGGATTTGGGCGGGCGTCTGCGGGTTTTCGCTGAGTCTTCTGATCCTCGCCCGACGCAGCGCGTGATCGCGCCGGCGCTCGCGATCGCAGCGTTGCTGCTGCATGCGGCAACCGCGATGCGTTACGGGTACTTCCGCGACGAGCTATACTTCATTGCCTGCGCCAAACGCTTGGCGTGGGGATACGCGGATCAGCCGCCGCTTGTCGCCTTTGGGGCGTGGCTGGCGGGGCCATTCGGCTATCCGCTTCTTGCCTTGCGAGCGTTGCCGATTCTCGCCGCGGCGCTGACCGTCTACGTTACGACCCGTCTCGCGGCCGAGCTGGGAGGTGGACGATTCGCGCAGGCGCTGGCCGGCGTGGCGACGCTGCTCGCGCCGGCCTATCTGCTCCTCGGAAACACGCTGACGACGAGTTCGCTCGAGCCGCTCTTCTGGACGGTAGCGATTTTCGTCGCGATACGAATCGTGCGCGGATCGGAGGAGGACGCAGCGCTCTGGTGGCTGGTGTTGGGCCTCGTTATGGCGGCGGGATGTTACGCCAAATACTCGATGCTGCTGCCCGTAGTTGGAGTGCTCGTTGGGCTGCTGCTTACGCCGGAGCGGCGCGTGTTACGCTCCCCGTTCGTCCTTTATGGGGCCGCCGTGGCGGCCGTGCTGCTGGCACCCAACCTCGTATGGCAAGCGTCGCACGGTTGGCCATTCGTCGAGGTGCTGCGCGGCGATGCCGCACATCGCCCGGCCTTCGCGGTGGGAATCGCACTGGAGTATCGCAATCTCTGGCAGAACTTTAAAGCCTTCGCGGCGGAACAGCTGGTGTACACCAATCCGATCGCGGCAATCGTTTGGGTAATCGGCATGGTTGCACTGTTTCGTTTGCGTTCGTTGCGGGATCTGCGCTTTGTTTCCATCGGGTATGTGGTCGTTTTTGTGGTAGCCGTGGCGTTTGCGGCGAAAGGGTATTATATCGTTGGGTATTACGCTTCGCTTCTCGCGATTGGGGCGGTCGCAGTCGAGCGTTTGCGCGTGCCGCTTCGCGTGGGGGTGTTCGGGCTGTTGATAGCGGTCGCCATCGTTGCAATGCCGCTATCCCTTCCGGTCCTGCCGATCGACACGCTCGTCGCCTACACGCAGCGTCTTGGGCTCACGGGGCGCGCTGGAACGGCGCCCCATCTGATGCAGCCGGTTTTTGCCGAGGAGTTCGGCTGGGACCGGCTGGCGCGCGACGTTTCAGGCGTATACTTCTCGCTGCCTCCATCGGTGCGGCGCGGCGCGGCCATCTACGCCGATACGTATGGCGATGCCGGCGCGCTCGACTTTTTCGGACCTCGTTACGGCCTACCGCCGGTGATTTCGAGTCAGAACAACTATTATTTGTGGGGCTATCGGGAGTACGAGGGCGCGACGCTGGTCGCGATCGGCGCAACGCGGATCGATCTGCTGCGTAAATACTATCGCAGCATCATTTTAGTGCGTACTTCGACCGAGCCGTACAAGTGGATTGTCGAAGGGCCGGCGCCGATCTATCTCTGCACCGATCCGATTCTTCCGTTACGCCGAATCTGGCCGAAGCTGCGGTGGTATGGAGCGTGACGATTCGGGCACTACGACGGCGAGGCCGGTTTCAGTGCCGGTGATGAGTTTCAAAACGGCTTGAGCGACCTCTTCGGCCGTGGCAATGCGACCGCCGGGATTGTCACGGGCGAGCAGGGCTCGCGTTTCCGCTTCGCTGCGGCCGGTGCGGCGCACGATGTTTTCGATGGTCCGGCCCATCATGTCGGTCTCGGTGTAGCCGGGGCAGAGTGCGTTGGCGGTAACGCCGCTTCCGGAGAGTTCGGCCGCGACCGCTCTCGTTAATCCGACCACGCCGTGCTTGCTGGCGCAGTAGGCAGAAATGTACGGCGCGCCGACGAGACCGGCAATGCTCGCGATATTAACGATGCGTCCCCACTTTGCGGCCGTCATGTCTTCGATGGCCGCTTGCGTGCAAAGGAACGTGCCGGTGAGGTTCGTCGCGATCGTGCGATCCCAGAGCCAGCGCGTAGTGCGCTTGAGCGGCGCCGATTCGGCGATTCCGGCGTTGTTAATGAGGATGGTGATCGGCCCGTGGCGTTCGCGGCATGCGGTGAAGGCACGGCGGATTGCGTCGGCGTCGGTGACGTCGGCTGCGACGCGGAAGAAATCCCCCCTCCCTTTCGCTGCGTCGCTCAGCGTGACTCGCGAAGGCGACGGATTCCGGCTCAGGATGCTCAGGTGCGCGCCTTCGGCGGCCAGCAGCTTCGCAACGGCCAAACCAATTCCGCGCGCCCCGCCGGTTACGACGGCATGTCTGCCGCTCAGGCTCATGCCGACGCTTCTTTCGCGCGCGCTGCCAGGCGCTCCAGCTGATCCTTACCGGGGATATATTGCACCGGCCACGACGCCTCGTGGTAGCCGAGTTGCGCGGCGGCGTGAAGCGTCCAGAACGGATCGGCCAAG
>DATAPM010000161.1:0-2115 GCA_036265225.1 Vulcanimicrobiaceae bacterium | reverse complement strand
ATTTCATGTACGTGCCTTGGTAGGTGAAGACCAAGATGCGATTGTTGCCCAGATCGGCAACGTACACACGCTTGGGGTTCTTCCCCACGGCAACGGTGATGGGCGCGTTGAGATTGAGACCGTTGTACGGGCCGGTCAGGGTGACACACGGCGTGCTGCTCGGGGCCGTGTACCCGTAAACAGCAGAGGGGCTAAGCGAAGTAGCCCAGACTTTAGGGAGGCACGGAGGCGGCGGATTCAATCCCGCGCGGACGTGCGGTACTACGCTGGTAGAGGACCCCGGCGTGATGCCCGAGCTGCCTGCGCAGCCGGCGACCGCGATTGCGACCGTGCACGCTGCGAACTTAAATGCGGGCGAGAAGTACATTGGTTGGTGCCTCGCTTTCAGTAGCAATGCAACCGAGTGTTCTTTTACTCTGCTGCAAGCAAGCGTATGACTACCAGCCTTGGATTAAGCTTAGGTTAATCCTGTTTAGCGGGATTCGCGATGAGCTCCAGTTGTTCGCATATTTGCCGGTACAGCTCGTCGCGATCGGCGAGCGGGTCGACGACCATTACCGTCGGGTCGCCCGATACCGGCTCGATGGCAACCGTAACGCGGCCGCGCGCGCACACGTCCATGCAGCTCGTGCTGACGGCGCGAATCGTTCCCCAGCGCCCGTCTTCTTTCAGTCGCTCTTTGAGCCAGTTGCGTAAATGAAAATCGCCGATCCGCGCCGCGACGTCGGGATCTTCTTCGGGGATGCGTTCGTTGAAGCACCGCTCGCAGACGAGCACGAGTCCGGCGCGAAGCCACTTAGGATTTACTTTCTGCATTTGTAATGAAATGGAGCCGACGGCCGGATTCGAACCGGCGAGCCCGTTTCCGGGGCCTGATTACAAATCAGGTGCGATAACCGCTCCGCCACGTCGGCGACGGTAAGAGGCAGTTGCAGCGGTCCTGGGTTAAACCCCTTTTTGGCGTGCGGGGGCGCTTGCGACGGTACCGCCTTGTACGCGATAGCGTAAGTGGGCTACTCCGGTGCCGAAACGGTGCGTCTCAAGAAGCTCGAGATTCCGTCGTAAGGCGGCTGGGAATGCCGGCTTTCCGCCACCGAGGATCACCGGATGGACAAACAGGTGGCATTCGTCCACGAGCTCGGCTTTGAGCGCAACGCCGGCAAGCTCGGCGCCGCCGATCGTGACGTCGTGCTGTGATTCCCACTTGAGCTTGCGGATAGCCTCAATGTTGAAGTCCCGCTCGAGACGCGTGTTGCGAGTCATCGCGGCCGTCAGCGTTCGCGAAAAGACGATCTTCCCGGCTTTCTGCCAGGTCCGTGCGAAGTCGCCGTGTTCCGGTGGATAGCTCTCCAAAGGCGCGTCCCAGTAAGACATCGTCTCATAGAGCCGTCGCCCATAGAGATAGGTTTCGATCGGCCGCAACAGCTCGGTGATGAACTCATGTATCTGATCGGGATTGCCCCAATTGAAGGCGCCGGTTTCGTCCTCCACATAACCATCGAGCGACGTATTGGTGATGTAAATCAGCTTCGACATACATCCCCCGCTTTGCCCGATTCACCGATCTCGCGCTCCCACAGCCTGCGCGTATAAAGCGTCGTAAAACCGCATCGCCGGAAGTTGCGTTCCGAAGCACTCGCCGGCTGCGCGGTCGCGCGCAAAAGTGAGGCTCCGGCTTCGCGTGCCCGCGCAATGCGGTCGTGAATAAGCGCGAGGTGAAACCCGCGTCCGCGAAACGGCGCCATCACGGAGCCGCCAAAGAGCCCGGCGCAGCCTTCTTGCAGATCCATCGCTGCCGTGGCGGCGATTGTATCGCCGTGGCGCACTTCGAGTGGCCAAACCCCAGGCGACGACGCAATAACGCATGCGACTAATTCATCTCCCGTTTTCGGGACCTGCGGATGCATGAACGCCTCGACCGAAGCGCGCGCCCATGCCTGAAGATCGGTTGCTTCGACGACGCGAGGATCGCGCCGTGCCCAATCGCCGAGATCCTCACTCGCCATGACGTTGTCGTATTCGGACGGCGCGAAACCGGCAGCGGCAAGTTCGCGTCCCAAGGTCGGATGCGAGAACGGCGTGACGAAGACGCAAGGCTTGGTTCGGCGGGTTCGT
>DATAPM010000160.1:0-6363 GCA_036265225.1 Vulcanimicrobiaceae bacterium | reverse complement strand
AAGTATCCATCGATCCGCGCGATTCGCGTCACGTGCTGGTCGCCGCGGCCGGCGACCCGTATCGCGATAGCTCCCAGCGCGGCGTCTATCGTACGACCGATGGTGGCGCAACGTGGACGCGCACGCTCTTTCTCGGACCCTCCAGCGGCGCGTCGGACGTCGCAATCGATCCCGCGAATCCCAACGTGGTCTTCGCCGGCATCTGGCAGTTTCGCCGGGTACCGTGGAGCTTTACCAGCGGCGGCCCGCTCGACGGCCTCTTCAAGTCGACTGATGGCGGCGCAACTTGGCGCCGCTTGCGCGGAAATGGACTTCCGGGCGGGGAGATGGGACGCATCGGCATCGCGGTCGTGGGAAAGCGCGTCTATGCCGTCATTCAATCCAAAGAAGGCGTCATGTGGCGCTCCGACGATGGCGGCGCCCATTGGCGGTTAATGACGCGCGATACGCTGGTCAATCAGCGGCCCTTCTACATGAGCCGCCTTGCCGTGGACCCTGCCAATCGCGATCACGTCTTCTTCTCGTCCGAAGATCTCATCGAAACGCGCGACGGCGGCAAGACCTACGACGACGTTACCGGAGCGGTGCATCAGGACCATCACGGATTGTGGATCTCGCGCAACGGTCGTCGCATCATCGAAGCCAACGACGGCGGCGCGCCGATCTCGATCGACGGCGGCAAGACGTGGGATTGGCGATTCAACGTCGTCCTCGCACAGATTTACCGCATCGGGTACGACGACCTCAACCCCTATCACGTCTGCGGCGGCATCCAGGACAACGACTCCTACTGCGGGCCGTCCGATTCGCTCAGTACCTTTGGAATCGAAAACTCCGACTGGCGCGCCGTCGGCAACGACGGCGACGGGTCGTGGGTCTGGCCCCAGCCCGGCGATCCAAACTCGATTTGGAACGTCGGCGTCAGCCAGCTCAACGGTCAACTCGGCATCTTTAACCTGCACTCACGGCAAAACTACGACATCTCGCCGGACGTGACCGACACCAACGGCCGCGGACTCGCCGGACTGCCTTCCCGCTCGAACTGGGAAGCACCGATTGCCTTTTCGGGTAATGGCACGTTCGGCTATTTCGGCGCCAACGTGCTCTTTCAAACCGCCGATCGCGGGCGCAACTGGATCGCCGCCAGCCCCGATCTTACGCGCAACGATCCGAGCAAACAGCGTGTCGCCGGCGGTCCGATCAACACCGACGTCTCGGGCGCAGAGTTCTACGACACGATCTTCGACATCGCGCCGTCGCGTCTGGATGCCAAACGCATTTGGGTCGGCACCGACGATGGCCTGGTGCAGCTAACGACCGACGGCGGAAGGCACTGGCGCAACGTTACGCCGCGCGGGATCGCCGAGTGGGGCCGCATCGATACCGTGGAAGCGTCGAGCACCGACGCGCAGCGCGCCTACGTCGCCATCGACCGGCACGTGATGGGCGACCCGCGCCCCTACGTCTTGGTTACCGACGATTCAGGTGCGACGTGGCGTTCGATCGTTGCCGGCCTGCCGCGCGATCAATACGTGCACGTCGTGCGCGAAGACCCGCAGAATCCCGACGTTCTGTACGCCGGATTAGAGCAAGGGGTGTGGATCTCGTTTGACCGTGGCGCGCAGTGGCAGAGCTTGCGCCTAAACATGCCGTCGGTGGCGGTGCACGACATGCGGATTCAACCCGAGCAACACGATCTCGTAATCGCCTCCCATGGACGGGGCTTTTGGATTCTCGACGACGTCACGGCGCTGGCCGGATTGAGCGCGGCGCTCGCCGGCGCCGTGCCGAAGCTCTTCCCTATACCCACCGCCTACACGTGGTATCGGTGGTGGACCTCGTCCTACGGAACGCACCCCGACGAGTGCTGTCTCGCGGCGGGCGTCTACTCGGGTGAGAATCCGCTCGACGGAGCCACGATCACCTACTACCTGCCCCGCGCCTCGGACGTGCGGGTCGAGGTCCGCGACGGCGCGGGAAGTATCGTCCGGTGTTTTCACGCGCCGGGCGGCTCGGGCGTTGAACGTACGTCATGGGATCTCACCGAAACGCCGCCGATACCCTGGCTGCGCGCGCGTGATTGGAACAGCGGCGGCGCGGGTGCAACCGTGATTCCGCAACGCTACGCGCTCCAGGTGCTCGCCGGTTCCACCACGATGGAAGCGCCGCTCGTCGTCTCGCCCGATCCGCGCGCTCAATGGCAACAGAGCGACTACGTTGCGCGATACCGTTTCGTGTCGGGCCTTAACGACGAGTTGTCGCAAATGGATGCGGCGCTCAATCGCCTCGACGCCTCGCCGCGGCTGCGGCGCGAGGGCGCCCCAGTCTACGCCGCATTGACGTCGGGAGTGGTCAACTCCGAAGACGACCTCTTGCGGCCCGATAAACTCCGCGAGCGCCTGACGATTCTGCAGGGGGTCATCGCACTCTCGCAAGGTCCGCCGACGCCCGCCCAGCTTGCCGAGTCGGCCGCCATTCGCGTCCAGTTCGATGCCGCGATGAAAGCCTATCACGAGTTCTTAGCCGCGCACCAATTGCCGCCTGATCCCAAGCCGGAGGTGTGTCATGATTAAGTTCTCCCTACCGCGCGCTTTTACGGGAGGGTTGCTCCTGTTCGCGCTGTTCTTTAACGCATTGCCCGCAAGCGCGGGGACGACGGGCGGAATAAACGGGGTCGTTACCGAGACCGGGACGACGACGCCCATTGCCGGCGCCAAGGTAACGGCGACGAGCCCCTCGCAGAGCGCGACTACGACCACTGACGCGCGCGGACACTTCGCCTTTGTTTCGCTCGCGCCCGATGAGTACACGCTCTCGCTGGAAAAAGCGGGGTACGCACCCGTTTCATATTCGGGCGTGTCGGTCTTCGCCGACGCGCAGCAGACGCTGACGATCCCGATGCACGTCGCGCTGAGAACCATCGCCAGCGTCACCTCGCGAAGCGGCTCCAGCCTCGTGCGGCCGGGAACTACCGCCGATCTTTACTCGGTCAACGCGGCGCAGGCCGAGCGCACCGCGGTCCTGGGCGGCGGCGGCGCGCTCAATAGCGCATACTCGGCCATCGCATCGGTTCCGGGAGCGTACGTTCCGGCCAATCAAAACGGATATTTGCAGGCGGTACACGTGCGCGGCGGCGACGCCTCCGAGGTCGGCTACGAATTTGACGGCATTCCCGTCAACCGCGCCTTCGACAACTATCCTTCGGGCTCGCTCTCGTCGCTGGGACAACTCGAGCTGCAAGTTTACACCGGCGCCACGCCGGCCAACGCGGAAGCCCAAGGTTTGGCGGGCTTCATCAATCAGGTCATCAAGACCGGAACCTTTCCCGGTTACGCCACGGCCAACCTGAGCATGGGGACGCCGGTCTTTTATCACAGCGCCAACGTCGAGGTTGGCGGCGCATCGCCCGACCGGCTCTTTTCCTATTACGTCGGAATCGGCGGCTACAATCAAGACTACCGCTACGTCGATCAGTTCGGCGGCGCGGCCTACACGTCCGAGTTCGGCCAGCAGCTGGGTTCCTGTCCGAGTCCGTCGGGAATGAGCGGCACCGTGCTCCCGTCGTGCTACACCAACGGAAAACCGAACGTCGGACCCAACGGCACTCCCGGATGGATCTTGGGACCTATCGGTTTCGGATCGATCAACGCGGCCAACGTCGCCAACCGCACGACGATCGTCAATCTGCACGTCGGCATCCCGCACAAGCACGACTCGCTGCGCGACGACGTTCAACTGCTCTACGACAACGACGAGATCTTTACCACCTTCTTGAGCTCGGTCAACGACGAAGGCTATCAGAACTGGATCAATACGGTTGGCGTCTTTCCGCCGTACTACCTCGACGCGTGGGGATACAAAGGTGCCACCGGGACGCTCCTGCCGAAAAATTACCGCTCCCTGGTAACGCCCTACTTCTATCCTTCGTCACCCCCGCATCCGTTCTACGGCGCAATTCCCGACCCGTACAACCAGCGCGACCGCGGCTACAACGGTCAGGGGATCGTCAAGCTTCAGTATCAGAAAAACTTCAGTTCCAACGCGTTCATGCGCGTCTATGGTTACACGTACTACTCGGACTGGATCGAAAACGGGCCGATGATGTCGCTGCAACCCTATGCCTATTACGACTCCGGCGACTACGAGATAAACAATCACACCCGCGGGGTGAGCGTCTCGTTCACCGACCAGATTAGTCCCCAGAACCTCATCCAAGCCGAAGCAAGCTACACGACCTCCAGCGGCGCGCGAATCTATAACGAGCAAATGTTCCAATACGGCAAGGCGTATGGCAACGCGTTCGCGGTGCTCGTTAATGCCAACCATCCAAACAGCGGCACGTGTTACCACATCAATCAGGGCGGCGGATCGCCCTACACCGTCCCCACGACCTGTTCCGACGGCCAGGGCAGCGGCGTCACCTACGGCATGCTGCCGACCTTTCTGCACCTCAACCAGCCGGGCTATAAGAGCGACGTCGGCGGTTTGAGTTGCGGCGGTGGGCCGTGCTCGTATTACGTCGTCGAGAACGGCTCCTACGGATTGAACAATACGGTCACGCCGTATTTCTCGGGCTACTCGATCACGGATCAGTGGCGCCCCAACGATCGCCTCTTCTTCAACTTCGGCCTGCGCGTCGATAACTATTCGTACGTCGGCGCCAACACGTTGACCGGCCCGGGGCGTGACTTCTGGTTCAACGCGTTCAACCAGGACACGTGCTTCAACAAGCAGACGCTCACGTTAGTCGACCGCAGCGCGCTCGTCGGCGGCTCGGGATGGAGCACCAACTCCCAGAAGCCCTGCTCTTCGTTCGGTAGCCAGTACGTTGCAGCGAATCTCCAAAATATACCGGGCGCGTTCGACTACAATATCCCGCAGCCGCGCTTCGGCATGACGTATACCGTGAACCCGAATACGGTGATCCGCGCCAGTTACGGGCGCTACAACGAGCAGCCCAGCGCCGCCTACGAACAGTACAACTCGCTGGAGCAGAACCTTCCCGACACGCTCTCCCAGTTCTACTCGCTCGGCTTTACGAGTCCCGGACACGCCGTCGCGCCTTCCGTCTCGTATAACAGCGACCTCTCGCTCGAGCAGCACATCCACGGCACCGACATGTCGTTCAAGTTCTCGCCGTTCTTGCGGCAAACGCAGGACCAGGTAGAGAACTTCTACATCAACTACACCACCGGCATCACGTCGGGTCTCAACGCCGGTTACCAGACCTCGGACGGTTTCGAGCTCGCTTTCCAAAAGGGCGACTTCAGCCGCAACGGCTTTTCCGGACAGCTCTCGTTTGCATATACGTATGCCACGGTGAAATACAACCTGCTGCCCAACGGGACGACCGTTCTCTCGCCGATCAACTCGGGCATTTCGCAATATAACTCCTATACCAAAGCCTGCGCGCCCGGCGGGAGCTCCTACGGCAAAAAACAGTTTGGTGAGGCGCTTTGCGGATACACGTCCAACGGCCAGTATGCCGCGCCGTGCTACACGCCGTCGGGCCAACCCGATCCGTCGTGCAAGCGCGCCAACGACGTCGCTAACCCATACTGGCTTTCGCCGGTATTTTCGCTGCTCGATCCGACGTCGTCGTATCTTCCGTTCGGCGTCTTCCCCGGGCCGGTCGGTTCGGGGGTCAATGCCTTCAACTTCCCCTACGTTGCAACGCTGCTGCTCAACTATAAGCACGACCGCTTTACCGTCACGCCGTCGTTTCAGTTCGTAGCGGGGAATCGCTACGGTGCGCCGCTGACGACGCCGGGAGTGGATCCGGCGGCCGGCTGCGGCAAGCCGCTGACGAGCTCGATTACCGGCGATCCGCGCTACCCGTACGGTGCTGCCGGCGGCCACCCGTACGATGCCAACAATAGCAGCTGCGCGGCGACGCTCTCCATCCCCGATCCCTACACCGGTCAGTTCGACGGCATCGGTGCCTTCCGCGAGCCGGCGCAGCTTCTCGGCCATCTGCAGCTGGCCTACGACCTCACGCCGCGCGTCACGCTCTCGGTGACGATGGCCAACCTTTTGCAGACGTGCTTTGGCGGACAACAGACTCGCTTCACCTATTTTTGGAGCAATCAGACGTGCATGTACACAAATCTTATCGGCGGACCGTCGTCCCCGCCGGTCGGTAACGCCTATAACCCGGGTGCGAACGTTCAAACGTTCCTGCGATATCCGTACGAGCCGTACTTCGGTACCTATAACGACCAGGCGTATTCGACCAACACGCCGTTCAACGCGTACTTCAGCTTAAGGGTGAAACTTTGAAATACGACGCCATCGTCGTCGGCGGGGGCCACAACGGCCTCGTCACGGCCTGTTATCTCGCGCGCGCCAAGTGGAAGGTGCTGG
>DATAPM010000159.1:0-4846 GCA_036265225.1 Vulcanimicrobiaceae bacterium | reverse complement strand
GCAACGCGTTGCTGGGGGGTTCGCTCTCGTACACCGACGATTCGCGTCTTCGTTTCGCCTTCGAAGCGGCGCAACAGACGGTGCGCGGCGCATCGTCGGGAATGGTGAGCTCGGTCGGCCTATCCGCTGCGTGGCAGGTCTCTCCCGATCTCGCCTTACGCGCGTGGACGATGCACGTGACCGACACGGTGCCCGTCTATGGCTACGGCATTCCATACGAAGGCGCCGCCCCTACGGTCGGCGCCTTGTGGCTAACCTACGACGCTTCGAACGCACTGCGCGTCGATGCGATCTATCGCCGCGACTTGCTCGACACTGCACCGTTCTACCATTTTGACGGCGCGATTTCGGGACCGATCGCGAACCGTCTTCGCTGGTACGCCGGCGCCGAGGACCGCATGCACCGTACGTTCGTTGACGTGGGCGTGCGGTACTCGGGCGACTAGTTCTCGCTAGCGCGCTTTAGTCGTCGTCGCGCCGCCCCTGAGGCCGGCGACGCCGGCGCATGGGAGGCGCGCCGGGCGCTGCGGCGCTCGGTGCTCCAGTGGCCGGTGTTCCATCGCGCGGCGCGCTATCTCGCGGAGCGCTATCTCGCGACGGCCGCGCGGCACGATTGCCGTGCTCTCCATTTCCGGAGACTCCGCCCAAAAGCGCCTTTCGCGACAGGTTGACGCGGCCTTGTCCGTCGATCTCGACGACCTTGACCATGATCTCGTCGCCGACTTTGACGACGTCCTCGACCTTTTCTACGCGCGTCGGAGCGAGCTGACTGATGTGAACCAGCCCCTCTTTCCCGGGAAGAATCTGGACGAACGCGCCGATTGCGATGATGCGCGTGACGGTTCCGAGGTAGCTCTCGCCGACGACGATTTCCTTGGTGAGGTTTTCGACGATCTGCTTGGCCTTGTCCCCGGATGCGCCGTCGAGTGACGTGATGAAGACGCTGCCGTCGTCCTCGATGTCGATCTTCTCGACGCCCGTATCGGCAATGATCTTGTTGATCACCTTGCCGCCGGGTCCGATCACGTCTTTGATCTTGGCCGGGTCGATCTTGATTACGATCATCCGCGGCGCGAAGTCGGAGAGCTGCTCGCGCGGCTCGGAGATCGCTTCGCTCAACTTGTCGATGATCGCGTGACGCGATGTGCGGGCCTGCCCCATCGCTTCGCGCATGATGTCGATCGTGATGCCTTGCACCTTGATGTCCATCTGAATCGCGGTGATGCCCTTCTTGGTGCCTGCAACCTTGAAGTCCATCTCCCCGAGCGCATCTTCGAGCCCCTGAATATCGGTGAGCACGGTGTACTTATCGCCCTTGAGAATCAAGCCCATCGCGACGCCGGCAACGTGCTCGCGAATCGGCACGCCGGCGTCCATAAGTGCTAGCGAGGAACCGCAGACCGACGCCATCGACGAGGAGCCGTTCGATTCCAGTACTTCGCTCATGAGGCGAAGCGTATACGGGAACTCGTCCTTCGGCGGTAAGACCGGAAGCAGCGCGCGTTCGGCGAGATGGCCGTGACCGATCTCGCGGCGCCCCGGTCCGCGCATCGGCCGGGTTTCGCCAACCGAGTACGGCGGGAAGTTGTAGAAGTGCATGTAGCGCTTGTTCTCGAGGGCGACGATGCCGTCGAGACGCTGCGCGTCGCTGGTCGAGCCGAGCGTTGCGGCGGTGAAGACCTGCGTCTGCCCGCGCGTGAAGATTCCCGAGCCGTGAACGCGCGGCACGTAATGGACCTTGCACCAGATGGGCCGAACGTCGGTGGGTTTGCGGCCGTCGGGACGAATTTTCTCATCAACCACCATGGTACGCAGCTCTTCTTCCTGCATCGCCTTGACGATCTTGTAGAACTCTTTGGCGGTAGCCGGCGCTTCGAGGAGCACCTTGACGGCTTCGTCCTTCTTACCGCAGCGCTTGAGCGCTTCGTCGACGCTGACCGCGGCGAAGGCTTGTTCGCGCGCATGCTTGTCGACGACGCGCATTGCCTTGGCTAGATCCTTGGCGAACGTCTTGCGAACCCAGCGATCCAAATCCGAATCGACGCTCAAAACGGGATACTGGCGCTTGGCTTTGCCGGCCTTCTTCGCCAGCTCGTCGATCGCTGCGACGATCTTTCGAATCTCTGCATGCGCGAACTCGACGGCGCCCAGAAAATCCTCTTCCGAAATCTCGTTTCCGCTGCCCTCGACCATCATGACGGCATCGGCCGTGCCGGCGATCACGATGTCCATGCCGCCGGTTTCGTATTGCGGCAGCGGCGGGTTGCAAATATACTCGCCGTCCTCATCGCGTCCCACGCGAACCGCGGCGACGGTTTTGGCAAACGGAATGTCGCTAAGCGCTAGTGCGGCGCCGGCCGCGCAGACGCCGAGTACGTCGGCGTCGAGCTCCGGATCGATCGAAAGCACCGTGGCAACGATTTGCACGTCGTTGCGAAAGCCGTTGGGAAAGAGCGGACGGATCGGGCGATCGATTTGGCGCGAACTGATCACGGCGTGCTCGGACGGACGCCCTTCGCGCTTGATGAATCCGCCGGGGATTTTTCCGGCCGCATACATCTTTTCTTCGAAATCGCAGGTGAGGGGAAAAAAGTCGATGCCTTCGCGAGGTTTCTCGGAGGCAGTGACGGCGCAGAGCACGACGTTTTGGTCGCCATAACGAATGAGCGCGGAGCCGTTAGCTTGCTTCGCTAGTTCGCCGGTCTCGATGACCATCGTGCGCCCGCCGACCGTTAACGTTACGGATTCGGGCACGATATCTCCTAATTTTTTAAAATTGTTCTTCTTTTTGATTAACCGCCCGGGGTTCGGGCCGCCTCAAGCTCCGACCTGCCGCAGGCGCGCCGGCGCGAAAAATCGGGTAGGTTCCGGCCCAGCGCGGCTGGTATAACGGCTCCCATGCAAACGCTCAGCTCCGAGGGCTTGACCAAACTCAAGCTCAAGGCCAACGACGTGCGCCAGGGGATAATTCGTTCTCTGCTCGCCGCCGGTTCGGGCCATTCTGCCGGTCCCTTGGATATGTCCGACGTATTTGCCGCACTGTACGGCCACCTGATGCGCCACGATCCCGCGCGTCCCGACTGGGACGATCGCGATCGCTTGCTGCTCTCGTGCGGTCATATCGCACCGGTGCGTTATTCGGCGATGGCAAACTTCGGCTATTTTCCGGTCGAGGAGCTGCTGACGCTGCGAAAATTTGGTACGCGGCTGCAAGGACATCCGGAGCGCGTGCGTCTTCCCTCGGTCGAGACGACATCGGGGCCGCTCGGCGAAGGCCTCGCCCAAGGCGTCGGAATGGCGTTGGGGGCGAAGATGGACGGCAAAGACTTTCACGTTTGGGTCGTTACGTCGGACGCGGAGCACCAGTGCGGATTGCATTGGGAAGCGGTGATGACCGGCGCGAAATTTCATCTAGATAACCTTACCGCGATCGTCGATCGCAACTTCATTCAGATTGACGGCAGCACCGAAGACGTGATGCCGCTCGAGCCGCTCGCCGATAAGTATCGCGCCTTCAACTGGGAAGTTTTCGAGTGCGACGGTAACGACATCGCCGACTTCATCGCCACGGCCGAGCGCGCAAAATCATTCACCGGCAAGCCGCACGTCATCATCGCCAATACCGTCCCCGGCAAGGGCGTTTCGTACATGGAAGGCGACTACACATGGCACGGAAAGCCGCCCAACGCCGCGCAGGCCGAAGAAGCCCTGCGCGAGCTCGCCGAGCAACGCGAAAGGATCGTAGCCAATGCCTAGTGGGACTTCTGCGCTCGACGGCGCTGCCGAAGGAATGCATTTAGCCGACTATCGCGCCGCCGATCTCAAAATGGTTCCGACCCGCAACGGCTTCGGCGAGGGACTGATCGAAGCCGGCTCGCTCGATTCGAACGTTCTTGGCATTTGTGCCGACCTTTCCGAGTCAACGCGTTTCGAAGGCTTTCGCAAGGCGCACCCGTCGCAGTACATAGAGATCGGCGTCTCCGAACAGATGCTCGTCGCGATGGCCGGTGGCCTGGCGGCGGTCGGGAAGACGCCGTGGATCGCCAGCTATGCGATGTTCAATCCGGGGCGCTCGTGGGAACAAGTGCGCACCATCATGGCGCTCAACGAGACGAATGTGAAAATCGCCGGCGCGCACGCCGGCGTCTCGGTCGGACCGGACGGCGCGACGCACCAAGCGATCGAAGACATCGCCATAATGCGCGTGATTCCGCACATGACGGTTGTCGTGCCGTGCGATTCGGTGCAGACTAAGAAAGCAACGCTGGCGCTTTCGGAAATGTGGGGCCCGGTTTACCTGCGTTTTGGCCGCGAGAAGTCGGCCGTTGTTACTACCGGCCAGACGCCCTTTGAAATCGGCAAAGCCCAAACGTTTCGTGAGGGCGACGGCGTCGCCATCGTGGTCTGCGGCATTCTCGTCTATAACGCATTGATTGCTGCGGACCGTCTCAGCCGCGACGGTATCGAGTGCCGCGTCGTCAACAACCACACCATCAAGCCGATGGACGAAGCCGCCATTTTGGACGCCGCCGCGAGCTGCGGGGCAATCGTAACCGTGGAGGAGCATCAGAAGCACGCCGGCATGGGTTCGCGCGTCGCCGAGATTCTGGCGCAAAAAGCCCCGACGCCGATCGAGTTCGTCGGCGTCGAGGATACGTTCGGTCAATCGGGAGATCCGTTCGAGTTGGTCGAGTTCTACGGCATGGGCGTCGATGCGATCGAAGCTGCCGCGCGCCGCGCGTACGCGCGCAAGAAGCCGGCGTAACCCCAGACTAGCGGCGGAGTCCGAGCTCTCCGATCAGCGAGCGGTAGCGCTCCAGGTTTTTGGCGTGGAGATAGTTAAGCA
>DATAPM010000158.1:0-4828 GCA_036265225.1 Vulcanimicrobiaceae bacterium | reverse complement strand
ACCGCGCAATCTTCCCGAACGCTACGAATACGGCGGTGTAAAGGTCCGCGTGGTTGGGGGACTGGCGCCGCCCCGCTTGTACGGTCTCGAGCTCCTGCGCTGCCAAATCAAAGCGGCGATCGACGAAGAGGTGCGGGCCTTTCGGCCGGACCTAATCCACGCGCACCGGATTTTGGCCGCGGGCTATCTGGCCGTCGACCGCAACCGCCCGGTCGTCGTTACCGCGCACGGCGGCGACGCCTATGCCACCCCGTATCGCCGCTCCGGATTGCGTCGCGCGGCGCGCCGCGTGCTTTCGCGCGCCGACGAGCTGGTTGCGGTCAGCCGCTTCATCCAGAAGCATCTGATTCGGCTGGGCGCGCAGCGTTCGACGGTCGTTTATAACGGTGCCGACGAAAGCGTATTTTATCCGCGCGCGCGCGAAGCATCGCGCCGGCGATTCGGCATCGACGCGGATCGCTTGGTCGTGAGTTTCGCCGGCAACGTGGTAACGGCTAAGGGCACCGACGAACTCGCCGCCGCCTTAGTGCGTCTCGCCGATCTGCAGCCGATCGCGCTGATCGCCGGAACCGGCGCAAACCAGGCGGCGATGGCCGGCGTGCTGCGGGCCGGCGGTATCGAAGCGCGCTTTCTCAGCTCGGTCGATCACGATACGCTAGCCGACGTCTACGGCGCCGCCGATGCCGTTGCATTGCCCAGCTATCACGAAGGGTTTCCCGCCGTCGTCTGCGAGGCGATGCTGTCGGGACGGACGATCGTCACGACCCCGGTCGGAGGAATTCCGGAAATCGTCGTGCACGGCGGCAACGGTATTTTGGTCGCTCCGCGAGACTCAGTCGGGCTGGCCGAAGCGTTGAGGCAGATCTTTGTGTCGCCCGAACTCAAAGGCCATCTGGAGCGCCGCGCTCGTTCCGACGCGCGCGAGCGGTTAACCTGGGCCGCGAACGCTCGCGCCTACCAGAACGTCTACGCCCGTGCCGTCGCCCACGCGTAACAGCTCGGTTGCGATCTTTGCGGCGGCGCCTGCGGCGTAAAGACGTTCTTGGGTGGCGGGCGGCGTGCGATTCGCAGCCGCCGCGATCGCGTTGGGGTCGGCTCCGGCGAGCACGTTCCAGCCGCTGTCGACGGTCTCGGTCCACTCCGTCTCCGCGCGCATCGTAACGCACGGCACGCGCAGCACGAAGGCCTCTTTCTGAACGCCCCCCGAATCCGTGAAGATCGTTCGCGCGTGGCTCATTAGCGCGATCATCTCCATATACGAGAGCGGATCGATCGCGCGAATATTGTCGCGCCCCCCGACGTCGCAGGCTCGGGCGATCGTGCGAGTACGTGGATGCATCGGAAAGACGATCGGATATTTCACCTGCCGCAGGCCCTCGATCAAGCGCTCGAAGATCCTGGGGCTGTCGGTGTTGGCGGCGCGATGAATCGTCGCTACGCCATACTCACCCGCTTCGAGCTCTAGGCGCTCCAGCACCTCGGGGCGCGCGGGGAGCGCGGCGGCAACCTCGTGCGCGAGATCGACCATCAAGTCGCCTACGACGTGCACTTCGGATTTGATGCCTTCACCGGCCAGCTGCAGCGCGGCGCGCCGGTTTGGTGCGAAAAGCACGTCCGACAAATGATCGGTAAGAACGCGATTAATCTCTTCGGGCATGCTGCGATCGTAGGAGCGCAGCCCCGCCTCGACGTGCGCCACCGGGATCTCGAGTTTTGCCGCGGCCAGCGCTCCCGCAAGCGTGCTGTTGGTGTCGCCGTAAACGATGACGATATCCGGCGACTCGTCGAGCAGCACGAGCTCCAATCGTTTGAGCATCTCGCCGGTTTGAGCCCCGTGGCTTGCCGAGCCGACGCCGAGTTCGTACTTCGGCTCCGGGAGCCCGAGCTCGGCGAAGAATACGTCCGACATCAGCGCGTCGTAGTGCTGCCCGGTGTGAACGAGAACGTCGGTGATCCCCCGCCGTACCATCTCGCGGTTCAAAACGGCCGCCTTTACGAACTGCGGCCTCGCGCCGATACAGCTAAGAACGCGCATGTAAAACGTGCCGCCGCCGCGCCGGCTTGCGCGCCACCGCGACGATCGATGGCCGTAGGCAAGGTACGAGCGATTCGACGCTTTTGGCATAGAGGGCGCCGGCGCAAAAGGCCACCGCCGAGAACCGAAGATAGCCCGGCGGCGCCGTTAAGAACTCGACGCCCTCTACCTCGAGCCCGGCACAAGTCAGCGTGTGGCGAATGGCCGCTCCCGTGTTCATGCGGTAGTGCGTGGGATGCACGTCGCCCGACTTCTTGCGCGTTGCCAAGAAGTGCATGTACTTGCGATGAAACCACAGAGGCGTGCAGCGTGAGGCCAACATCGAATAATGCCACGCGTTCGGCGTTTGCATGATCAAGAGTCCGCCGCGGCGGAGCACGCGCGCGATCTCGGTCGTCGCGGCCACCGGTTCGGACAAGTGTTCGGCGACCATACGATGGAAGACGATGTCGAACGAGTCGTCGGGGAACGGCAGATGCTCGCAGACGCCGACGATCCCTTCGTCGATCTCGTGGTTCTCCAGAACGCATGGATCGGGATCGATGCCGACGATGCGCCTAACGCTTCCCCGAAGGCGGTACGGGTAGAGAGAGCCGGGCCCGGCGCCGACTTCGAGCAGCTCGGATCCGGGCTCGACATACGCGCGCAGAATATTCTGAAACGCCAAAGGCGAGTCGTGTGCGAAGAATCGTTTCCACAAGCCGCGCACGCTCGGTTTGATGGGGCCCCAAAATTGAAAATCGTCCGCTACCATTGGTGGAAGAGCACCTCGACGGCGGTCTTCACCACCAGGGTCACGTCGATGAAGAGCGAGTAATTCTCGATGTAGAACAGGTCCAGGTCGACTTTCTCGCCGATCCACGCGATATCGGGATTGCGCCGCATGTGAAGCTGCGACCATCCGGTGATTCCGGGCCGCACCAGATGCCGCTCGTCGTACCGCGGGTACTCTTGGCGAAACCGTTGGACGAAGACGGGGCGCTCGGGGCGGGGACCGACGATCGACATTTCGCCGCGCAAAACGTTGAAGAGCTGCGGTAACTCGTCGATGCTGGTCTTGCGCAGGAAGACTCCGGCCTTGGTCGCTCTCGTATCTTTGGCCGGATCGCCTGGCGTCCAGACGGGGCCGCTATGAGCCTCAGCATTCTGCACCATCGAGCGGATCTTGAGAATTTCAAAGGGGCGCCCATCTCGACCCACCCGCGTCTGCCGGTATAAAACCGGGGCGCCCGACTCGACGAAGACCGCCAACATCCCGGCGAGCATCAACGGCGCCGTAAGGACGAGCACCACGTTTGCGACGATCAAGTCGAAGATGCGTTTGAGCAGGCGATTGACCGGAGTACAAGCAGCAGCGCGGCCGGCGACGAGGATCGATTGGCGTTTGGACGTTAGAATCTCCAGCCCGTAAGGCGAGAGCATGCCCGGAGGTGCGAAGCCGACCGAAATATGGTCGCGCGCCGCGCGTTCGACGATCAGGGCCGTTCGCGTCGAGGGCAACCCGGCAAAGACTAGCTCGTCGCACCCTTCTTCGCGCGCTTGTGCGTACCACGAACCCACTGGACTGCTCAGTGCCTCATCGATCGCCTTCTCGACGTCGGGAACCGGGAAGACGCGCAGCATCACGGCTGGAGTTTGCATCGCCAAGGCGATTGCCGCGCTCTCGGCAGGGGGAGCGACCAGCGCGATGCGCCGTTTGCGCCGGCTGGCCTGCAGTTTAAAGCTTCGGTGGATGATCGCGCGCGTTTCGCCGACTAAAACGACCGCAACGGCAAACGAACAGACCAACACCAGACGCGAGCTCGACAGTGAAGGCACGATGGTGAAGAGCATCATGAGCGGCGCGACGCCGATCGCGAGCCCTGCGAGCACGTAGTACCACTCGTCTTTTTGATCGAGTGCGTAGGAGATGCGGTAAAGGCCGAGCCGCTTAAAGGTAAAGAGCGAGGCCGAAACCCAGATCATCGCCGACTCGAAGATCCGGCCGAACGACAGCGTATGATAAAAACGCGAGAGGAACCAGGTGACGACGATCGAGGCAATCCCGAACATCACCAAATCGCAGATCGCGAGAATAAAGGCGCGATCCGGCCCGTAAGCCCTTATCGATCGGCTGCGGTCGGCAACCTCAGCGACGGGCTCCCGGGCGATGGCGCGCCGGCCAACCGCTTCGGCAGCTTCCATATGGATACGCTCAAGCGAGCAGGTGCGACGCGAGAAGAAGGCGCAGGCGCGGCGACGGCTGAGCCCGCAGTTCCTCGCGCAAGACCGATTCGAACGAGCGGTACTGCCGCACGGCGACGGCGTAGTTTTCCAGTGCCAACTGTACCTTGATGCTTAGCTCTCGCGAAAGCTCGCAGAGCTGATCGCTGGAGACGAGCTGCTGCGCGATGCGGTGCGCTTCGTACACTCGCCCGAGCGCCAGCAGACGATGGCCCAGACAGAGGCCTACCTCGCGGCGGTAACTATCGATCTGCAGCTCGACGGCGGGGAACCACGACCAGCGGATGCTGCGGACGCGTTGCGTTTCGTAGAAGTCCTGCATCCGGCGATAGAGCGCCTCGAGGTCGGCGGCGGCCACCGTGTCGAGATCGCGACCGCGCTGCTCGCGCAGCGCCGCATCGATCTCCCACAGGTCGAGCGAGATCGATGCCTCGATGTGGTAGCCGTTTTTTTCGCTGCGGATGAGCGACGGGTGGGGCACGATCTTGCGTACGCGGCTGATATATACGCGTAAGGCCTTGAGCGATTCGACGATGTCCACATCGGACCACATTGCGGCAGCGATAGCCT
>DATAPM010000157.1:0-6292 GCA_036265225.1 Vulcanimicrobiaceae bacterium | reverse complement strand
CGAGGTGACGCGCGGCCACCTCTGCATCAAGGGACGTTTCGGGTACACCTACGTGCAGAACCGCCCGGAGGAGTGATGGAAACGGTTCGGCCGGGCCGCAGCGTCGAAGTCGACGTGCTCGCACTGGACGGCACGCAGCGGGTCGTCAAACGCGACGACGTCGCTGGGGAAGAACCATTGGAAATCCGCCTCGTGGCGGGTGGCGCCACGAACACGTTGGCGATTACCATGCGCACGCCCGGAAACGACTTCGAGCTGGCGGCCGGCTTCGTCTACGGCGAGGCGATCGTTCGCCGGCGCGAGGATCTCGTCGCGATGGATTACTGCATCGATTCGACGATCGATCGCGAGCAGCGCTTCAATATCGTCAACGTCGAGCTGTCGAGCGCTGCCGGAAAGGTCGACGCAGCCCGGTTCGAGCGCCACTTCGTAACCAGCAGCGCGTGCGGCGTTTGCGGGCGGGCGCAGATCGACTCGCTGCGCGACCTCGGCGTTGCGCCGCTCGACGACGGCCTGCGCGCCGCATCGAACCTGATCTACGAACTGCCCGAGCGAATGCGCGAGGGGCAGCGCGTTTTCGCCTCGACCGGCGGACTACACGCCGCAGCACTCTTCGACCGGCGCGCCACCTTGCTGGCGGTGCGCGAAGACGTCGGACGCCACAACGCGGTCGACAAAATCGGCGGCTGGGCTCTGCTCAGCTCACGCCTCCCTCTGGAAGGCTGTATGCTGATGGTGAGCGGCCGCGCGGGCTACGAAATCGTTCAAAAGAGCGTGATGGCGCGGATTCCCATCGTCTGCTCCGTCTCGGCGCCAAGCAGCCTCGCCGTCGACCTGGCGCGCGCGTTCAACGTCACGCTCGTCGGATTCTTGCGTGGATCGCGCGCAAATATTTACAGCGCACCCGAACGCATTATACCGTAGCTTCGAGATACTCGCGCAGCAGCCGGTTGAAAGCCGCGGGGTTGTCGGCATTGGAAACGTGGCCGGCCGTCTCGACCATCTCCAAGCGCGAGCCTTTGATTCCGGCGGCAATCTCTTCGGCGAGCGACCGCGGCGCGACCACATCGTGCTCGCCGTACGCGACCAACGCCGGGACGTCGATGGTGGAGAGCACGTCGCGATAATCTCCGGTCCACGTCGCTTGCGTTGAAGCGAGGTAACATTCGACCGACTTGCAGGCCATTTGCTCCACCGTCTCCCGCGTCCGGTCCGGCGCCATGCTGAGTTTTTCCGCACGCATCCGGCCGAACGCGCGCATGTCGCCGGCTTCGAGCACCGCGGCGGAGATCTGGCGTGCGTTGGCCTCGCCATCGGGATAGCGGGCAAAAGTCCCCAGCAGTACCATTCCGGCGATGCGCCGCGGCACGCGACGCCAAAGCTCGAACGCTACGACGCCCCCGAGGCTGCACCCAACGATCGTGAAACGCTCCGCGCCCAGGGCGTCGGCAACGGCCAAAACGTCGTCGGCGAATCCCTCCCGCGTAATGCTCGACGGATCGGGATCGGGTTTCTGCGAACCGTTTCCGCGCAGCTCGATTGCCGCACAAAGCGCGTACTCCGAGAATGGCTCGAGCTGATAATCCCAAATCGCCGCCGTCGAACCGACGCCGTGCACGAAGATCAGCGGCGGGCGCCCGCCTCCGCTACGATTGGGCGCTACGCGCGCGCCGGCAATCACGACGCCCCTCGCTTGCGCGCAACAAACTCACGCACGAATTCGAGCGGCTGTGCGTTAAGGACGTCCGGCGTGCCGAGGCCGGCGCGGCGAGCCTGGCCGACGGCAAAGTCGATTGCCCCCAGATTCTCGGTGCGGTGCGCGTCACTGTCCAGGGCGAACATCACGCCGAACGACTTGGCTCTTCGCGCAAGCGGCGCCGGAAGATCGAGACGTGCCGCCTGGCCGTCAATTTCGAGTGCGGTTCCCGTTCGCGCAGCGGCTGTAAAGACCGCATCGTAATCGAACTCGTAACTACTCGAGGAATCGAAGCGGCGGCCGGTGGGATGACCGATGATAGTAACGTAGGGATTCTCACAGGCGCGAACGAGCCGGGCCGTCATTTCCTCGCGCGACTGATGCGTCGCAACGTGAACCGATGCGATCACCACGTCGAGCTCGGCGAGCGTCGCATCGTCGAGGTCGAGCGATCCGTCGGGCAGGATGTCGACTTCGCTGGAGCAGAGCGTTCGGATTCCGTACCGATCGCCCAGCGCCGCGATCTCGCCGCGCTGCTCGCGCAGCTTCAAAGCGTCCATGCCAAATCGCCGAGCCTGTCCGCGCGAGTGATCGCTGATCGCGTGATACTGGTATCCGCGCGACGCCGCTGCGGCGATCATTGCCTCGAGCGAGTCGCGTCCGTCGCTCCAATCGGTATGCATGTGAAAGTCGCCGCGCACGTCGCCCGCATCGACCAGTTCCGGAATCTTTCCGGCTAGGGCGAGGTCGATCTCGTCGAGCCCGCTGCGCAGCTCGGGCGGAACGTACTGCATCCCCAGCGCCGCGTAAACGGCGGCTTCATCGGTGCAGGTGACCACTTCGCCGGTTTCGAGGTTCAAGATGCCGTTCTCGCTAACGCGCAGGCTCCGCCTGACGGCGTACTCGCGCAGCTTAATGTTGTGCTCGCGCGAACCGGTAAAATGCTGGAGCAAATTTCCGTAGAGGTGGTCCGGCAAGACGCGCAGATCGATCTGCAATCCGCCGGCAAGCCAAATGCTGGCCTTAGTCGGTCCCTCGGCGAGCACCGCTTCGGCACGCTCCCACGCGGCAAAGTGCGCGACCACAGCGGCCGCGTCGTGCGACGTGCAAACGATGTCGATGTCGCCGACGGTGACCTCGCAGCGCCTCAGGCTGCCGGCGAGATCGAGCCGTTCGATCGCCGGCCCGAGCCTCACGTAGGCTGTCGCCTCTTGCGCGATCTCCAGCGCCCGTGGAAACGGCGTGCGCTGCATGCGTCCTTTATATGCGAGAATGCCGCGCCGCCAGTTTTCGATGGTCTTGCTTCCCAGCCGCGGAACGCCTTCGAGCCGTCCCGCACCAATGGCCGCTTCGAGATCGGCCAGCGAGGCGATGCCGTAATCGCTGAAGAGCATCGCGGCGGTCTTGGTGCCGATTCCAGTCACGCCGAGAACTTCTAAGAGCGTCGGCGGGAAGCGCTGGTGCAACTCGGCCAGTTGCTCGGAGCTGCCCGTGCGAACGAGCTGCTCGACGACCGCGCCGATTGACTTCCCGATCCCCGGGAGCTTGAGATGCTCGCCGGCCGCGACCAAGTCGCCCAGCGGCGGCGCGTTCTCGACCGAGGCGGCAGCCTTCTCATAGGCCGAATACTTATAGAAGCTCTCGCCCGCCATCTCCATCAGCGTGCGGATTTCGAGCAGCTTTTGCGCGACTTCGGAATTGGTTAACACAGCGGCCTAGTACGTTTGGCCGCCCCCGTCGAACGCTACTGCTACAATGCCCCTTCTGCGCATGCGAAATGCGTCGTTCGAGGGCGGCGGCGCTTCCGCCGGTCCGGTGACTCTGGACGTGTATCCCGGCGAGCGCACGGCGCTCGCGCTGGGCTCGGCGCGCGAAGCGTCGATCGTTGCCCTCATGGCGAGTGGGATCGTCAAGCCGTCGCATGGTTCGGTTTTGATCGACGATTTCGACCCCCGCATTCAGTCGATCAACTGTAAACGCGTGGCCGCGCTAGTTCCGCACGAGCCTTGCGGCCTGAGCGAATCTGAGTTCGTACGATACGTGGTCTATCGTGCCGCGCTGTGGAAGATCGAGCCGCGCCGCGCGCTGGCGCACGCTCAGTTGCTGCGTAAGCGTTTGGACGAGATGCACGAAGCCTTCGCCTTTCCGTTGATCGGCGCGCTGGTGGGCATGCCGAAGCTGGTCGTGCTGGATCGCCCCGCGGCGGCGTACGCGGCGCAAATCCTCACGGTGCTCGAAGGGCGAGCCGTTTTTTCCGCGCATGCCAGCGCGTCTGAAGCTCGAGCCTTCTTGACCTCACCGTTTACGGCGAGCGGCCGCGGTGGCGCTCCGGCGTGACGCTGCGCGCACTCGGCGGCGTGGTCATCGCCCGTCTCTACGTGCAACGCCGCGTCTTGCTCTATGCTTGCGCGGCAGCCTTTGTCGTTGGCATCCTGCAGCCGAACGGCGCGGTCGGGCCGGTCGTATTCTGCTCGCTGCTCGGCATCGCGATGGCGCTTTCGCAGAGCCCCGGGCGCCATCCGCATCTCGACCGTTGCGAGCAGGGCGCGCCACTCTTCGGCCGCGAGCTCGCCCGCGCGATGGGACTCGTGCCATACCTTGGCGCGTCGCTCGCAGCGCTGTGCTATGCGAGCGCGCAAATGATTCGCGGCTCGCACGACGCCCCGTTCGACCTCATTATCGTGCTGGCGGCTGTCGCGGCGAGCACCTCGACGGCACTCTGCGCTTCCATCCGTCGCGGCTGGCCGCGCGTACTCTACATTCTGCTGGCGTTCAGCGCCGGGACGATGACGTACGCGCTCGCCGTTACCGCACGCGCGCTCCTGGCAGGCTTCGCATTTGCCGCGCTCGCTTCGTTTTTAGCGCTTCGCCAGTACGGCGAAGCCCTAGCGCGCTACGACCCCGTAGAAGACCTGTAGCTCCCGACGCTTAGTCGGAAACGCTAGATCAGCGTTTGCGCCGGCGTGGCGGTAGCGAGTTTTTCCAGCATCGCGCGGTCGAACTGCGAGAGATCGTCGCCTCCGCGTGTCGAGACCCAGTTCGAGTCGGTGACGGTCGGCTGATCCCGATAGAGTCCACCCGCGTTACGAATGTCGTCGGCGATCGACGGAGCCCCGGTGACTTGCCGCCCACGCACCAGTTGTGAGGAGATGAGAACCTGAGCCCCGTGGCCGATAGCGAACATCGGCTTTTTGAGCGTATCGAACTCGCGCACGAAGCGATGCACTTCGCGGTCGGTGCGGATGCGGTCCGGAGAACTTCCGCCGGGGATGAGCACGGCGTCGAAATCCTCGGCCGTGCAATCGGCGACCAGTTCCTCGGCCCGAAGGCTGGCGCCGTCGTCGAGGCCGCGCTTCCCGCGGATTCGCTGGCGCGCTCGCTCGTCTACGCCGACGATAGTGACGATCGCGCCGGCCTCTTCGAGGGCCCGGCGCGGTTCGGTAAGGTCAACTTCTTCGAAGCCGTCGCCAATTAAAGCGGCGACGCGCTTTCCATCCACTCCCTGCATATCGGCCCCGTAGATTCGCGCCGCCGGGTGGAACCCCTAGCCAAATAGGCCGCGCGTCAGACCTCCGTCTACCGAGATCGTCTGCCCGGTGACGTAGCCGGCCGGCTCCCCGCAGAGGAAGACGGCCATCGGGGCAAACTCCTGCGGCGAGGCGACCCGGGCGATCGGGACCTCCGCTGCGGCGGCCCGCATTTTCGCCTCGTCGCCGTCATAAAGGCTGCGCAGCCGGGCCGTATCGACCCGCCCCGTAGCGATCGAATTGACCGTCACGCCGTCGGCTGCGACCTCGGTTGCCAATGTCCGAAGCGCCGAGACGAGCGCCGTGCGAAAGGCATTGGAGAGCACCAGCGTATCGATCGGCTGTTTGGCCGAAGTCGAGGTCAGGGCGACGATTCGGCCCCAACGGGCGGCGCGCATCGGCGGAACGATCTCGTCGAGGAGGCAGAGCATCGACCGAAGCAGGAGGCGGTAGGCGCCGTCCCAATCGTCAATGCCGACCGCGCTGAAGCGCCCCGGCTTGGGACCGCCCCCGTTGAGAATGGCGATGTCGACCGTACCGTACGTTTCGCGGATTGTCGCCAGCGCCGAGTCGATTGAGGCGGGATCGGTGAGATCGAGCGGAAAGCCGCGCGCCTCCGGCGCGCCGGCAGCCCTTGCCTCAGCGGCAACTGCTTCCAATCGCTCGGCGTTACGGGAGGCCAGGGCCAGTTTCACCCCCTCCCGGGCCAGCTCGAGCGCGATTGCCGCGCCGATTCCGCTGCTGCCGCCGGTGACCAGGGCCGTGCGACCCGCAATGCGGAGATCCATCGAGAGCTAATTGAACTTGCGCGGGCTACGGGCCTCTGGTATCCTAGCCCGGTCGCCGGGACGGGTGCGCGCATCTGTACTCGAGCGAGACAATCCTGACTAAGGAGAGAACGACGTGCCGCTCACTAAAGAGCAAAAATCGGAGATTGCCGGCAAGTACGGCCGCGGCAGCAACGATACCGGTTCGGCCGAAGTGCAGATCGCGATGCTGACCGCCTCGATCAATCATCTCACCGAGCACCTCAAGATTCACAAAAAGGATCACCACAGCCGTCGCGGCT
>DATAPM010000156.1:0-3025 GCA_036265225.1 Vulcanimicrobiaceae bacterium | reverse complement strand
TTGAAAAGGGCAAACGACTCGAACATAAACGCCGGGCCTCTGTTGTAAGCTGCGATCGGCTGATGGGTGGCCATGAACTGGCGATGAACTGCGTGGCCGGATTCATGCGAGAGCGCACGGGCCTTTGCGGTCGTTCCGTCGTAGCCGCCGAAGTAGACGCCGGATTCCGACCCGAGGAAGCCCACCGAAAACCCGGTGTCGTCGCACTCGGGTGCCGTACAGATCTCGAGGCGGTGATTGGTGGGACTGAGGAGCGTGGCGTAGGCACCGGCGTATTCGCTTCCCATCGGCCGCGCAGCGGCGAGGATCAGCGGGATGGCGTCGGCGACCGGAAGCGATCTTGGCGTGAACGCCCGCTTCGGGGCTTTGGCTGCTACGGCGAGATACTGCGCGTAGGCTTGGGAGTCGCGGACCGCCTGCAGCGTTCGCCGACCGATGCCGGGTCAATCGACCGATCGAAGTACGCAGCCGAAGTCGCATCGGGGAATCCGCGCAGGCGCGCCACGCCATTTCTTGCGCTCGCAATCGAGACGAGCAGCGCGGCGTAGGGATCCTGGCTGCTCTCGAGCGGGGCCCCCGATTTGCCCAGCGCCTTATAGCTTGTCGCGGCTGCCTCGAGGACCGGCGTCACCGCGAGCGCCACGCTTCGTGCCTCCGCGGGACTTAGCCGATGCTTCGCTTGCATTTCGGAATCGGTGAGAAGGTAGCGGTAGGGCGCGAGCGAGGGAAGTCGCGTCAAATTGTGGATACGCGCATCGCCCAGCCGGCGAGATGCCTCTACAACACGCTCCGAGAGGAGTTGTTCGGTGTTGCCGAGTTCATCATCGGCTCTGGCGTCGGCGCCGTCCTGGTCGTTCTCCTCAGCCTTTAAGTAGAGGTAGATATCGTGTCGCTCGAGGTCTGTAAGAAACGAATCGTATTTTTGCAGCCACAGCAGAAGGGCGGCCGCCGTGCGTGGCGTCGCGGAGGCAGCGAATGCCTTTGCGGAGGCAATGGCTGTGGAGCGGCTCAGCGCCTCTGCGTCCCCACCCGGGAAGTAGCGGACAAGATCGATCTGGTATGTAATCGGCGCCGCCCCAAGGACGACCGCCATCACGGTAACGAGGAGCGCCTTCATCTCTCTAATAGATAACGAATCGACCGCCGTTGGTGCAGAGCACCACAAGCAGCATTGAGACGAGAATGAGCTCGTAGTTCCAGCCGAGTCCGTCCTTGCCCCAGAAGCCGGTTCTCCAGATGAAGATCTTTTTCTGCAGAGCGCCCAGCATGATGAAGATCAATCCTATCGCCGCCAGTTGCGCGAGCAGGCCGATGACGACCGCGAATCCGCCCAGCAGCTCGGCCACACCGAGTAAGAGGACTGCGCTCCGCGGGAGCCCGATATTCTTTCCGCGGCTAGCTGGGTCTTTGAGGTCGTTGTAGCCACTGTCGATAAAGACGAGACCCACCATTAACCTGAGAGCAACGAGCGCGTAATCGGTGAAGGGCGATAGATGCGGAAACATGGAGAGTTATTCTGCTCGGAAGCGCCGAGTCGCCTGCGACAGCCGTTTTGATCGATTTTTGGCACTCCTCCCAGGTTCGATGAGGTAATATGTTATTTGGAATGTTTGGAACCATAGCACTCGCAGCGGTTGTAGCGACAGCATCCGTGCCGACTTCGACCGCCGTGCCTTTCACGCTTTTCGACAATCGGATGCTCGTCGAGGCTTTTCTTGATGGAAGCGGGCCGTACACGATGATCGTCGACACAGGGTCGGATCAGCTGGTCGTCACGCCAAGTGTCGCGCACCGCCTGGGGCTGGCGACGCGACGCGCTGGATTTGCTAACGGAGCGGGCAGTGGATCGACCGCGCTCGCATTAACGCATGTGCCGGCGGTTACGCTTGGATCGCTGCGGTTTAACGACGTATCGGCGGCGGTGCTCGATCTCACGCCGATCCAGCGCGCAATCGGCTTCCCGCGTTTGGATGGCGTCATTGGCTATAATATGCTCCGTCGGTATCGGATCGGCGTCGACATGGACAACCAGAAGCTGACGTTCTCGTCCGCACCGTTAACAGTTCCGAAAACGGCGGCGACGATTCCGTTTACCATCAGCGGCGGAATCGTCCGCGTGCCTGCTGCGGTGGATGGCGTCAAAGGCACCTTCATGATCGATACCGGCGATCGATCGTCGCTGACGCTGTTCCGCCACTTCGCCGAGGCCAACAACTTTTACCGCGACGCTCCGGTGCGTAACGTGATCACCGGCATCGGGATCGGTGGCCCGGTCTATAGCGACGTGTTGAGGACGTCCGTCTCACTCTTCGGAACCACGGTCCCCAGCGTGGTAACGCGTGCCTCGCGCGACCGCGGCGGAGCCTTTGCGCTGGGGAGTGACGCCGCGAGCATCGGTACTGGGCTGCTGAAGCGTTTCAACATCGTCTACGACTATCCGGATTCGACGATCTACGCGTGGCCGAGCCACTTCTTTGACAATGCCGAACGTTACTCGCCGCTTATTTATGATAACGGCGTTCTTCGTGTTGAAGAGCCGGCCACCGATCCGACGCTGCTTTCTAGTCCGCCGCCGAAACCGCCTAACTCAATGCGTTAGTCGCAGCCTAGAGCGCTTTAGTTCAGGCGGACCCTATCAAGGTGCGCCACTTTTCGCGAGAGTCTCCTCGGTCTAGCCCCGCCGGTGCCACGATTCGTACTCGCTCGAGGCCTTCAACGATGATGTTGCAGCCCTGCCATCCAGCGCGCCGCGCGGTCGCTGAGAGTGGCTTTCGCGGCTCGATGCGATCTTCAGTGATAAGGCGCCCGGGAAACGCGTCGACAAACACGACGGTGGCGAACCGCGTGTCGAACTCGACGAGCACGTACTCTGGCATCTCGCCGCGATGGAGCGCACCGATCGTCGGCTGGTAGGCCCCCCCGGGAATCTTTCGGCCAACTCGCCCATTCTTGCCCTTGATCTGGTAACGGCTGTCGCAGGAGAGACACTCGAAGTCGGCCACGGGCGTGTTATCAGGCAGCCGGT
>DATAPM010000155.1:0-1518 GCA_036265225.1 Vulcanimicrobiaceae bacterium | reverse complement strand
GTTCTAACATTTTCGCCATCTGTCAAGGCGAACGGGTGCTCATACCGCATAAAACAGGCGCCTTGACACGTCGGTGGTCCAGGTGTTAACTGCCACCCGTTGAGTGGAGTTGGCCGTACAAACGCTACACACCGCGTTCGGGACGGGGAGGAGCGCACGCGGCAGTCCGCGCTCGAGTGCCTGCGTCTCGAGTTCGTGAACAGACGCTTGGCGGCCGGCACAACAAGCCCCCGCCCACCGCACGACTCGACGAGGCAGGCGAGCAGCGTCTCGTTGCTCTGAAGAAGGGCGGAAGGAGGGTTCACAGTGACGACCAAGCACACGTTTCCCGGGCCAACGCCATCGCGGCGTTCGACGGTGCGTGCGGCCTTTCTCATGCTGGGCGCAGTGGCCGCTGCATCAGTACTTGGCGTGACGGCGAGCAACGCCGCCCGCGCATCGACGCATGCAACAAGCACCAGCCTGACGATCGCGATTCCGAGCGATCCGGCGAACCTCGACGTGCAGTTCAACTCGGTGGCAGAGGTTTCGCCCCCATTGGAAAACATCTACGAAGGGTTGACTGCCTTCGACCAGAAGGCGCGCGTCAAGCCCGCACTTGCGGTGTCCTGGAAAAACCTTTCCCCGACGACGTGGCGCTTCAACTTGCGCCCGCGCGTCAAGTTCCAAAACGGAGAGCCGTTCAACGCTGCAGCGGCTGTCTTCAGCATCACGCGCGCCCTTGCCCCGGCATCCTCGAACTACGGTTACTACTCGAACGTCAAGAGCGCACGAGTCGTGAAGGGGGCAAACGCGATTGTCGTGACAACGGCTATTCAGGACGCGCTGCTTCCGAGCGAGTTGACGTTCTTGCCGATGATCCCGCCGAACTACGTCCAGACGAACTTGGCCGGCTACATGACCCATCCGGTCGGCACGGGTCCATACCAGTTCGTCTCTTGGACGCCCGGTCAAGTGATGGTCGTCAAGGCGAACCCGAAATGGTGGGGCGGCAAGGCGAGATACCAGACGGTCACGTCGAAGGTCATCACTGATTCGAACGTCCGTCTCCAGTCGCTTCGGGCGGGAGAACTCGATTTCGCAATGCAGCTCGACGTGGCATCGGCGACCCTCATCCCGCAGGCGTTCTTCCCGCCGTCCAACGTCGTCTGCTTGATCAGGTTCAACTCGCTTACCGGCCTCTTCGCGGATCAGCGTCTGCGACAGGCTGCCAACTACGCGATCGATCGCAAGACGATCGCGAAGTCACTCTTCGGCCCCTTCGGGCGGGCTGCGAACGGCCAGATGATCGGGCCGGCGAGTTTCGGCTACAACCCGAAGCTCGGCGACTATCCGTACGACGTGGCGAAAGCGCAGTCGCTCCTGACGACCGCCGGCTACAAGAATCAGCCGATCACGCTCTACACGTATTCCGGTCACACGACGGGCGATCGCGAGATTTCGCTCGCGGCGACGGACTACATGCGGAAGGCTGGATTCAATATCCAGGCCAACATTCAGCCGTTCTCGGTCTGGCGG
>DATAPM010000154.1:0-4467 GCA_036265225.1 Vulcanimicrobiaceae bacterium | reverse complement strand
TGCGCTACCACGACCCCCAAGCCGAAATGGCAGCACGACCCGGACTGCGCGGGCAAGACGATTGCGGACATTTCCGCGGAGGCCGGCTGCAGCCCCGGCGTCGCCGAATATATCGGCTCTTACGGCGGCTGGACCGATGTCTGCGGAACGAGTGTCGCAGCACCGCTGACGGCCGGCATCGTTGCGCTCGGCGGCCACTTGAATAAAATAACCAATGGCGGCAAAAGCTTCTGGGATCTGAACAGAGGAAAACGCAGGACGGAGTTGCACGCAATTACTTCCGGAAGCGACGGCAACTGCAACGATTATCTCTGCAAGGCAGGCCTATCGAAGCAGGATGGCGGCTATAAGAAGTACAGCGGCCCCGCCGGATGGGGATCGCCGAACGGCATTTCTGCGTACTAGCTTCACCGGTACGCGAAGCAAAATGAAAGGGCGAGCGCATCGAGCGCTCGCCCTTTCATTTTTGCGCGACGTCACCTCGAAGACCGACGGCGCCGTTGAAACGTCCGGCGGCGCACCTGCGGTTCGAGCGTAACCGCTCGAGCAGATGCAGGCTCCATGAAGCCGTGCTCGCTGCGCTTTAGAGCCGTGCCGATCGCGCCTTCGATACGTGCAAACGAGACTGCCTCCTCGCGCGAAACGAACGTAATCGCGTCACCGGCCTTCTGGGCGCGGCCCGTGCGGCCAATGCGATGGATGTAATCGGTAGGCTCCGCGGGTACGTCGTAGTTTATGACGTGACCGAGATCGTTGATGTCGAGGCCTCGCGCGGCGACGTCGGTCGCGACTAAGACCCGGTAGCGGCCCTTTTTAAAGGCCTCAAGCGCGCGCGAGCGCTGCGACTGGGAACGGTCGCCGTGAATGCGTTCCACATCGACGCGATTTCGCATCAAAGCGCCGGCGACGCGCTCGGCCCGCGACTTGGTCCGCGTAAAAACGATCGCGTTGAATACGCTTCCGTCTTTGAGCAGGTCCACGAGGAGATCCGTTTTCTTGTGTGGCTCGACTTCGTACACCCATTGAGTTACGGTTTGTACGGGGGCCTGCGGTGCTAAATTGATGCGCACGGGATCGCGGAGAAACTCGCGGGCCAGCTGAACCACCGCACTACCGAGCGTTGCCGAGAAACAGAGCGTTTGGCGCTTGGCCGGTAGTTTGGCTACGATGCGCTTTACGGCTGGTAAGAAACCCATATCGAGCATTCGGTCCGCTTCATCGAGCACGAAGACATCGACGTTGTCGAGACGAGCTTCGCCTTGCTGCATCAAATCGAGGAGCCGTCCTGGCGTCGCGACGACGACGTCGGCACCGCGGCGCATGGCTTTGATTTGCGGTTTCATCGCCACGCCACCGTAAATCGGCGTGATCTGCAGGTTGGTGTATTTTGCCAAGTGCCGAAGATGTTCGGCAATCTGCTGCGCCAGCTCGCGAGTCGGCGTCAAGATCAGCGCGGCGCCGCGCTCGCCGCGCCGCTCGAGGAGTTTCTGGAGAAGCGGAATGCCGAAGGCGGCAGTTTTGCCGCTGCCGGTTGGAGCGCTCGCAAAGACGTCGTGCCCCGCCAGAGCCACGGGAATAGCCGAGCGCTGGATGGGCGTGGACTCTTTATATTGCAGGTCTTCAATGCCGCGCAGAATGGCAGCATCCAGAGCTAGTTCTGAAAAAATGGAGATGTTAAAGCCTTATCTTTCGGTGGGCGCTACTTCTCGACCACTCGAAAGATCGCGCTTGAGGGCGGGAAGGAGTGTCTCACAGACTCCTCGCCGATGCAAACCCTTAATACCCCACCGAAGCAAAAAGGGTTGCGGTTGGCGGCTCAGAGGCCCATCCCGGGCGGTTACGATGGGTAGAGCGCCGGTTGCCGCAAAGGCGCGTCCCCGCGGCGGTTTAGCGATCCGTTGGGGGTACGAACTTCTGCGCGGCCCGCTCGGCGCGCGCGAGTAGATCGGGGTCGTCGAGCCACTCGCACAGGTCGGCGAACTCGGCAGTAGCACCGCGCCACTCCAGCTCGCTAACGTCCGCAAAGAGCTTCGCATCGGTTCGAAGGGTCGCTAACTCTTTGAACAACACCGCCAGACGTTGCCGCTCGCCGAGTTCTTGCGGCGGGAATTCTTCGATGGCGCCATAGCGATTGAGGAGAGCGGCCGCCCCTTTTGGCCCAATGCCCGCGATGCCCGGAAAGCCATCGGCGGAATCGCCGACCAGCGCAAGATAGTCGGGGATCAGCTCGGGATCTACGCCAAACTTAGCTCGGACGCCGTCAGCGTTCCGGACGACCTTGCTCCTTCGGTCGATCTGGACGATGCGATCCCCACGCACGCACTGCGCGAGATCCTTGTCCGGCGTCCAAATGCAGATTTTCTCTACTCGGGGATCCTGCGACGCGATCGTGGCTGCCGAAGCGAGAGCGTCATCAGCCTCCAGCTCGATCATCGCCCAGACCGCAACTCCCATTGCCCGCAGCGCGTCCTCGAGCGGTTCGAACTGCGCGCGAAGCGCGGGATCGATTCCAGCGCCCGTTTTGTAGCCGTTCCAAAGCCCGTTGCGGAAGGATTCGATGACGTGATCCGTGGCGACGCCTAAGTGGGTCGCACCTTCGCCGATCATCTGTAGTACGGTATTGAGCACGCCGGCAACCGCGCCGAATTGTCGCTCCTTTCCACCGGTGGCGCGGCGCAGTCCGTAGAAATGGCGGAAGAGCTCGTAGGTTCCGTCAACCAGATGAACGATCACGTTGGCATCACGTTCGGTATGCGCTTTGCCGCCCTAGCGGTTTAGAATCGCGAGCCTACTCTAAACTGTCCGGCCGTACAAATCTCGCAGATCTGCTCGTGGCTCAGGCGCTGGAAGCTCTTCGTGCCATATTCAAAACTCTGGCCGGCTTCGGTCGCATCGTAGCGTGCCTGGGCCCCCTCGTTAAGGGGCGGTCGTTCTTTCAATATCTGGTTCTTGAAATTGACGCGATAGGCGATGTCTTTGGCAAACAATACAATCTCACCGCGTCCATTAGCGTAGCCTCCATAGACCGGTTCGGACCGCTCGGCGTTCGGAGGCCCTTTTACGACGCCGGTAATCGCGAGCGTCGCGACCGGTAAAGAATCCATCACAGCCCTCTTTAGACCACCAAACGGTGGCAGAAGTTGCAACGGCAGCCTCCCCGCTCGCGCTTGCTACGGTGACCTTACTCGATCTCTTGAAGAACAATTCCGGTGAACTCATCAGCATCAGTCCTTGCCTGCAGCCTGCACGCCGTTGGCGCGGCGAATCGCAGGCGCCACGATGCGAACGACGAGCACTTGAAGAACGGCCGCCGCCGGAACCGCGAGGAAGGCGCCCCCGATTCCTAGCAGCGTTCCACCGATGACGGTGGCTAGAATAATCAAAAGGAAGCTCAACTGAACGCGTTGGCCGAAGATGATCGGCGAGAGGACGTTTTGGTCGATCGCTTGGACGACCACGAAGATCGCCAACGCAAACAGCATCTTCTCCCAGCCGCTCGTCGCTAACACCACGACGAGAATGACTGGGCCGGAGATGACGGCACCCACCATCGGGATCGCTTGAAAGATCGCCGCGATGAAGCCCAAGAGTAAAGCATAGGGAACGCCCATCAGCCCCAGCGAGGCGCCCATTACGACGCCAACGATTGCGCCGTTCAGTACGACGCCCTGCACGTAGGCGCTCAGCCTGGCGCCTATGTCCGCAAAGGCATCCCGCCAGTCACCGCTCACGCTCGGCGGCATCATGCTGAGGATGAACCGCTCGAGGTCGTCCGATGACAGCATCCAGCCGACTGCGAGCAAAAGGATGAGGAGACCATCGCCGATCGCCGTTGCAACAAGCTTCGGCCCGCTGAGAAGCTGCGGCCCGATGATGCTTGCCGCGGTTCCGGCGGAACTGGCCAATACGGAGGCGAGTTGCCTCGCCATCTGGTCGTTTCTGAGATAACGTTGCGCGGCGGCGAGCTGCTGCTGCAACGAGTTGGCATAGCTGGGTATGGTCTGAATCAACTTCACCAGTTCCGCGCCCAGCGGCTGGATCAGCAGGAATCCGATCGCTACGACTGCGACGATTACAACGCTGAACGAAAGGGCGACGGCTACCCCAAACGGCATCCGCTTTCCGAGACGATCGACGATTGGCCGAAGACCGGCCGACAGCAGCACCGCGGTGAAAAGCAGCAAGAGCGCGGAGAGTGCGCCGGCCAGAACAACCCACACCAGGAACGCCAGCGCGAAGACGACCGCGGCGCTCACCCAGCCGCGCACTCCGATCACGGGCAAATCGCTTTCGCCATTCCCTTTCAATTTCGAGCGGAGGCCGGATTACCTACGCGTCGGCTTAAGGGAGCCGGGAAATAGCGATCGAACGCTCAGCGCGGTCCACGGCGCCCTGGATCTGCGCGTGCGAGGGGACGGTCCCGTCGAACTTCTCACTGTAGATAACCATCAGTTCTTTGCGCCGGTC
>DATAPM010000153.1:0-7541 GCA_036265225.1 Vulcanimicrobiaceae bacterium | reverse complement strand
TACCTTGCAAGGGGAGTCGAGCCTCGGCCTCCAAGGTAAGAGTCCCCGCGTGAGAGGTTAGATTTCGATGGCAATACGCGGGTTCGCACTCAGAGCGGAGGATCAGGTGCTTCGGTTCGTTGGCGTCGTGGCAAGTGCAGCGCTAGCGGTATCGCTGTGTTCTGCCGTGGTCCGCGCCGAGTCGCTCTCGCCCGTTGCCAAGCACGCCGATCTCGGGTCGGCTCTCATGCTGCGACTCTTCGGTGAGGTTTCCGACTCCAACGCATCGTTCGCCGCCGCCTATGGCGATCGCACCAGTGAGTCGCCGCTTCGCGAAATGGCACTGCACGTCGGCGCGGCACCAAGCAAGGTCGCGTACACCGGGTCGACGCCGTCCGAGGTTGGCTTCGTTCCGGCACAGGTCTTGCTGCACGATCTCTCGGCTAACGACGTTTCGTATTTGGCGCAAGCGGCCAATGCCGGTTTGCTGCGCAGCGACGCGCACTTTACGGCGCCGGCAGATTCCAGTGCGTCCGGCAGCTTGCCGGCAGCCTCGAGCGCGCTCTTTACCGCGGCGTACCAGCCGGTCGAGCCGTGGCCGAACGTCTCGCCCGCGCCCGGAACGCTGGCCTTCGGCGCGCCGGCTTCATCTTCGACGGACGCCGGCGACCGCAGCCTGCAATTGGGTCGCGTAGGTTTCGAAGGTCACGTGGCGGGCGCGTCGACGCAGACACCGCAACTCTCGCTCGACGATACCGCCTATAATGCGGGCGCCGATTTTGACCTGCACGCCGGCAAGCGTAATCTGCGAGTCAATCTTTCGAGCGCGTACGAACACTTAGCGCGAAGCGACGGAAGCAACTTCACCGCCTCGACGCTCGATTCGAACACCTGGCACTTGCCACAACCCGGCGCGCCGGTCGTCGTACCGAACTATGCCGACCTCAATCGGCTCTCCATCGGGGCGGGCCTTGCCGTTCCCGTTCTGCGCGGCCTGACGCTGAACGTCAACTACGACGCACAGCGGCTGTACGGCGGCTACGGTTTGCCCGGGCTGGTCAATCTCGACTCGGTGAGCAACACCTACGGGGGCAAGCTCTCGTTCGACATTCCGAAGACGTCGGGGACGCTCTCCATATCGGCTTATCAAGACCGCTTCGCCGACGGTCTCCTACCGCTCAACGGCACCACGCAAACGCGTGAGGACGTCAACTTTACCGTTAAGTTCTAGCACCGCGCGGCGGCACGCACCCGTATTGACGATCTTAGGCGCGGCGACAACCGCGTTTTTGCTCGGCCTTGCTGCGGTGCAGTTTGCCTCCGACGCGTTGCACCGTAATGCCGCCGCGGCCGGAACGCTGCCGCGCGCCATCCCCGAAAACGCGGCGCTGGCCGTATATCGCTTCCTCGACCGGATCGCGCCGGCGCCGTACGTCGAGGAGACGCTGGCACGCCACGCTCTCGACCAGGGTGACACCGGAGCTGCCGAACGTTACGCAACCCGCCTCCCGGCGTCGGCGGTGCGCGACGAGCTGCTCGCGCGCGTCGCACTCGCACGCGGTCAGAGGCGTCTGGCGCTCGAGTATTTTCTCGCCGCGCCCGATGCCGGCGCGATCACGGCGGCAGCCGAAGTTTTGGCAGAGCGCGATCCGGCTGCAGCGTACGATCTCGTGCGCCTCTTGCAGATCCGGTTGGCAATGCTCGGAACGCATCCGGATGCCGTCGCCGAAGCGCGTTGGGAGATGGGAGGGCTGGCGAATCGAAAGGCGTGGCGTCAAGTCCCCGGCAGCTTTGCGCAACGCGATTGGTTGAAGCGCGGGCTGCGCGACTACCAAGCGGCCGTCGCGCTCGCGCCGCTCTCGGAGCGCTACCTCATCGCCGACGCCAATCAAGCCGATCTGCTCGGCGAACGCGAGCGCGCGCGAACGCTCTTCGCGCAGGCCGTCGCCATCGACCCGGCCGGCGCCGAAGCGATTGCCGGCCTGGGCGTCGTGGCGTACGAGAACGGGGACCGCGCGGCCGCCGGTGCGTATCTCGTTCGCGCCCGCGCAATCGACCCCACGGCGTTAATGGTTCGCGCCCTGGAACGCGACCTGAAGTGAGGGTTGCGCTCGACGCGCAACTTACCGTCGGCACGGCCACCGGAATCGGCGAATACGTTCGAGGTCTTGCCGCAGCTTTGTGCGGCCGGCAGCTCGATCTCGTCGCGCTTCGCGAAGAGCGATTGAATCCGTGGCGCTTTGACCGTCGCGTTCTCTGGGACCAGTTCGTCTTGCCGCGGCGCGCCCGCGAAAGCGATGCGGACTTGCTGCATTGCGCGTCGGCGACGGTGCCGCGGATGGCGTCGATGCCATTCGTCGTCACGGTGCACGACGTCGCGTGGCTCGACGTCCAAACGCACGCGCCGGCCTACGCGCGATATTACTTCGGCAAATTCTCGCTGCACGGTTATCGGCGAGCCAAACGCATCGTCGTCGATTCAGAGTTCTCGCGCGGCGCACTGCTCGCGCGTTTGGACGGCTTCGATCCGGCGCGGGTGAGCGTCGTCTACCCTGGCGTCGCCGCCGAGTTCGTCACGCTCGCGCGTGAAAGGGGTGACGGCCGCACGATCCTCTCGGTCGGAACGGTCGAACCGCGCAAGAATCTGGAGCTGCTCGTCCGCGCGCTGGCGCAACTGCCGGGCACGCGGCTCGTCGCGGTCGGACCGCACACGGCGTACGCGCTAGAATGCGCCACACTGGCGCGGCGGCTCGGCGTCGCCGACCGGTTGGAGATGCCCGGCTACGTGTCGCGCGAAGATCTGCTCGCGCTGCACGCAAGCTGCGCGGTCGTCGCCGTGCCGTCGTCATACGAAGGCTTTGGTTACGCTGCGGCGCAGGCGCTCTGCGCCGGCGTGCCGTGCGTCGTTTCCGACCGCACGTCGTTACCGGAAGTCAGCGGCGGCGACGCGCCCATTGCCCCCCTCGACGATCTCGGGGCGTGGTGTGCGCGGCTGGCCGCCGCGTTGCGTGGCGATCTCGATGAGCGTGCGGCAAGCGTGCGCGGGCGATCCGCCCAGCGTTTTTCCTGGGATACCGCAGCCGATCGAATGCTCGCGGTTTATGCGAGCTCGTTGGGCTAAAGCGCCTATTAGTAAACGGGTGAGCCGGGTGCGCCCGGGGCGACGCTGCCGTCGTCGGGCGCGAAAACCAAACGCAGCGGTAGGCTCGAACCCGCTTCGGGCATCGTTACGATGGTGATGCGCACGAAACCGTGTGCGGGAACGACGTATTGGCGCACTTTATAGCGCGAGAACGCCGGCACTTGATGCGATTGCACCAACACGCCGTCGATTAAGTACGTCGCCGTCGATCGCCCGCCGCGCGGATTCTCGTAGATCGCGACGTTCTGCGGCGAACCCATCGGGTTCTCGACGTTGACGACGAACGATTGAAGGACGCCGTAATCTCCCGCCAGCGCTTCGCCTTGGAGATCGTTGGGCAGTGGAAGCTGGCCGATCGGAAGCTCGAGATAGTCGTCGTTGACCTTCCACTGCGTCGCGAAATGGAACTCGGCGATTGGGTAGATGCCGCGCGCGTGCTTGTGCTCGCTCTCGAGCAGTCCGGCGGCGACCGCGGCGTCGGTGCTCTGATCGGCATTTTGGGCGAGCAGCGTTAGATGAACGTTGCCGCCGGAGAGGACGCGGAGCTGCAGCAGATTGCAGACGATGCTTCCGGCCGGGAGATCCTGCTGGGCGATAACGATGGTGCTGTTCGCAGGGATGGTGATTAGCCGGCCTTGATTCTGAACGACGTCGACCAAAAAGCGTTTGGTCGCCGCGTGTCCGACCTCCATCTCGTTCGCCGACGGTCCGCTGCGTCCGCTGATGAACTGCACGATCGAGGGTTCGCGCGAAGCATTTTCGGCGCGAAGAACGATGCGGCGATCGGGCTGTCCGCCCGGGTTGTAATGGAAGTAGAGAAAACGCGACGGCGCCTCCGAGCGAAGGTCGGCGGTAAAGAGCGTGCCGTTCTCCGTCAAGCGTTCTGGATAGTCGCTGACCATCAGCGAGTTCGGCGAGATGCGCGGCACGGCGACGTTCTGCACGTCGACGTGGGTGGAACCGTCGACTTCGATGAGGTTGACGCCTTGAATTAGCACCGGCACGTCAAAGCTTGCGACGTTATCCTGGCGCAGCGTGCCGTGGAACGGCACGTCGTCGGAGCTGACGATAATTTGCGCGCCGGGCCGAAGCTGTGCGGCATCGCGCACGGCGCGCGCGTCCTGCTCGCGCAGGAACTCGCCCGATGCCGGGTCCCCGGTGATTTGCAGCGTTACATGCGGGGCGATCGCGCCGGCATAGTAGGCGACGCGGACCGGAATGTCGCGGCTCACGCCGCGCGCGTCGCGCAGCGTGATTACCGTCGTGCCGGGCGCCTTGCCCGCAATGGTGATGCGCTGAGTGACCTGATCGACGCCGGCGTCGGCGATGCTCGGATCTCGTACCGTTATGGTGAGCGGACTCAGCGCCGAAGTGACGACCACCGTGGCCGCCGCGCCGACCGGTACGGAGGCCGAGGCGGGCTCGACGCCGATGGGCGGCATCGTCGGCGTTGCCGTCGCCGCCGGTGCCGAAGTCGGGGCCGACGCGGGGCTGGCCGATATTGCCGGCGAGGGCGAGGGGGCCGGCGATGCGTCCGGCGCCGCCGCGACGGCGCAGATTCCGGCCATGCCGGTAAGGAGAAATACGAGAGTGTGGCTCTTAAGCAATTTGTGCTTCGGCGTGGCTAACGGCCGAGGCGAGCAGCGTCTTGTATCCGACGCTGGGGAAGAGCACGGTCACTAGATCGCGCTCGGCTCGTTCGACGGTTCCCGTACCGAACTTAGCGTGACGCACGACGTCGGCGATCTTGAAGCCGCCGGTTGCGGCGCGTTCGTTCACGCCGCGCCGAAGCGCCTTTAGGCAGTTATCGCACGCACCGCAGTTGGTGCGATTGAAGTCCTCGCCGAAATAGTTCAGGATGAAGCGCCGGCGGCACGACGTCGTTTCGGCGTACTGCAGCATCATCGAAAGCTTACTCTGATCGTAAGACTTTTTCGTCTCGTAGTTGGCAAGATTGAGCATTAGGCCGCGATGCTTGCGCACCGCCTCGGTCAAACCGTACGCCGACTTTCCGACGTGCTCGATGTAGCCCGACTTCTTGAGCAGCGCGAGAATAACTTTGAGTTTGGTTAACGGCAACTGAAGGATCTTGCGCAGGTCCACCATCGAGACGCCGCCGGCTTGATCGCAGAAAACTTCGATCGTGCCGAAGACGCGCTGAACTTCCTCGACGTCGGGGTACTTGCCGGTCAGGAAGTAGTTCTGCACGCGCGTGTCGCTCATGCGGTAAATCAAGATGCAGCGCGACGGCAATCCGTCGCGACCGGCGCGCCCGGCCTCTTGCGTGTAGGCCTCGAGCGACCCCGGCAGATCGTAGTGTACGACGAACCGAATGTTCGGCTTGTCGATCCCCAGTCCGAAGGCGTTGGTCGCGACCACGGCGCGAATGGCCTCATCCATGAATAAGTTGTGAACCGAGGTGCGGTCCTCTTTATGAAGCTTTGAATGGTAGACGGCAGCCGGGATGGCGAGTTCTCGCGATAAATAGTGCTGCACTTCGAGCGCGTTCTTGATCGTTGCGGTGTAGATGATGCCCGTTCCCTCGAGCGCATCTTCTCCGGTAAAGAGCCCGGTTAGAATCTTGAGCTTGTCGGCCTCTTTGTCGGCCTTCCGCGCATCGTAGATGAGGCTCGGCCGGTCGAATCCGCGCACGATGGGCTTGACCTGGTCGATGCCGAGCTGGTGCAAGATGTCTTCCCGGACCGACGGTGTTGCGGTTGCCGTTAGAGCTAGGACCGTTGGATGCCCCAGCTTGTTGATGACGCCGCCGAGCGCCAGATACGCCGGCCGGAAGTCGTGTCCCCACTGGCTGATGCAGTGCGCCTCGTCGACGACGAAGAGCGGCACTTTGATTGCCTGCAGCAGACGCAAGAAGGCCTCGTCCTCGAGTTTTTCGGGCGTCGTGTAGACGATCCGCAGCGTTCCCGATGCGATGCGCTGCCGAGCGCGCTCCTCTTGATCCTCGGAGAGCGTCGAGTTGAGTGCGACGACGTCGGTGATGCCGCGCTCGCGCAGCATGTCGAGCTGATCCTTCATGAGCGCGATCAGCGGGCTTACGACAACCGTCGTGCCCTCAAGTAAAAGCGCAGGCAACTGATAGGTCAGGCTCTTGCCTGCCCCAGTTGCCAGTATCGCGAGCGTATCCTGACCCGCGAGGACGCGCGAAACGACCTCTTCCTGCCCTGGATAGAATCCGGCAAAACTGAACTTCTCTTGAAGCGCTGCGCGCAAATCGATCGACATCGTTTAGTGATCCGATCCCCGAAAATTACCCTAGCACCGCTGCCTGGGAACCAAAAGATATAACCGCTCAGCAGGGTGGTTCGTTGCAACCATACCCTCCGGCAGGCGCCGTGAAACGACCTGCTAAAGTGTGAGCGCCTGTGTCCCTGTACCGCACCTGGCGCCCCCTGACGTTCGCCGACCTCGTCGGCCAAGACGCGGTCGTTCGTACGCTGACGGCGGCTATCGAAAGCGGTCGGCTGGCCCACGCCTATCTATTCTCGGGCCCCCGCGGCTCCGGCAAGACTTCCGCTGCGAAAATCCTCGCACGATGCATCAACTGCGTCAATGGACCGACGGCCAAACCCGACAATACTTGCGACAATTGCCGGGCCATGTTGGCCGGTACGGCGCTTGACGTCCTGGAGATCGACGCGGCAAGCAATCGCGGAATCGACGAGATCCGCGCCTTGCGCGAAGCGGTAAAGTTCGCGCCGGCAGCGATGCGCATGAAAGTCTACATCATCGACGAAGCGCATATGCTCACCAAAGAAGGCGCGAACGCCTTTCTCAAAACGCTTGAGGAGCCGCCCCCGCATGCGGTTTTTATCCTAGCGACCACCGAGCCGGACAAACTTCCGGTTACGATCCTCTCGCGTTGCCAGCGCTATACGTTCCGCCGCATCTCGGTCCCGGTAATCATCGAGAAGCTGCGCGAGATCGCCAAAGGCGAAGAAATCGCCATAAATGACGAGGCGTTGGGCGCTATAGCCTATCGCGCCGACGGCGGATTGCGCGACGCTCTCACCATGCTCGAGCAGATTGCCGCCTTTGCCGGCGCGGCTCCGGCCACCGCGGCAACGCTTGATCTGGCCTTCGGGGCAACTGGACGCCAATTCGCTTCGGCCCTCCTGGAGGCGTGCGTGAGGGGCGACGCCCCCGCGGCTTTGGCCGTCGTCGAGGAGGCCGGCGACGCGGGGACCGACCTGCAGGTGTTGATCCGCTCGTTGATCGTCGCATTGCGGAATTTGCTGGTGGCCCGAATCGACCCGCAGCTGCTGGCGCGCGATCTGGCCGCCGAGGACGCCGCGCGCGCCGGCGAACAGGCGCGCAAAATCTCGCAGGCGATGCTGGTGCGCGCTCTGCGGACCTTTACCGAGGCGCTGGCGCTGGCGCGCTCGGGCGGCAACGCTCGCCT
>DATAPM010000152.1:0-9306 GCA_036265225.1 Vulcanimicrobiaceae bacterium | reverse complement strand
CTCGGCCGTTCGCCCCATCGCGGGGGCGCCGGCCAGCGGCGGCGAACCGCCGCACCCCGCCAGAGTGGGTAGAAGTAAGAAGCCCGCGGCCAAAACCGGGGTGAGAAAATTAAGCGAACGGGTCGGCAACATGCGACACCTCCGCGGGCTGGCTGCGACGGGCGGTCCCTAGGCACCTACAGCGACTTAAGTCGGGCTACTTGCGGCGGCCAAGCAGGGTTCCTTGACGCTCCTGGCGACGGGTGCTAAACTGCGCCTATGCCCCGGGGCGCATGATAGCCGCCAAAAAAGAAGGGCGAGACACCTCCGGATAACGGAGCCCGTGTTTCGTCTTTTTGGTGTGCCCGCAAGTCACCCGCACCCGCCGCAATCATTAATTGTAGATTATCCGCACAGAGAAAGAGAGTAATGGCGAAGACGACAGCTCCGAAGTCCGCGTCCAAAAGTCCCGCGGAGTCTGTCCCCAGCCCGTCTCGAGTCAGTAAAGCACGGTCCAAGCGTTCGGCATCCAAGGTTGTCGACGGCAACGGCGCCTCGACGGTGATGCCGGCGACTTTTCCGATGCCGACGGGCGCTTTCACCATCGAGCAGCGGCCCGAGCCGGGTCCCAAGCGCGAGCGGTACACGTTCGCGAAGATCCCGCACGTCCTTGAGATTCCCAACCTCATCGAACTTCAAAAGGCTAGCTTCGATTGGTTCAAGACCGAGGGGCTTGCCGAGGCGTTCGCCTCGATCTCGCCCATTAAAGACTTCACCGGCAACCTGATCCTGGAGTTCGGCGAGCACTCGTTGGGCGAGCCCAAGTATTCCATTGAGGAGTGCCGCGAGCGCGACATGACCTATAGCGCGCCGCTGCGCGTTCGCGTTCGTTTGATCACCGCCGAGTCCGGCGAGATCAAAGGCATCCCCGACCAAGAGATCTTCATGGGCGACTTCCCGCTGATGACCGACAAGGGAACGTTCATGATCAACGGCGCCGAGCGCGTAATCGTCAGTCAGCTGGTGCGCTCGCCGGGCGTCTACTACAGTCAAGACGTCGACACCAACTCGCGACCGACGTACAACGCAACGATTATTCCCAACCGCGGCGCGTGGATCGAGTTCGAGACCGACAACGGCACCAAGAATGACGAAACCGAAGGCACCATCGGCGTTCGCATCGACAAGAACCGCAAAATCTACGTCTCGACCTTCGTGCGCGCGCTCTCGCGTCCCGACCTCGGCCTCAACTGGGAGACCGACGAAGCGATCCTGAGCCTCTTCAACGACAGTCCGTTGATCCGCAACTCGATCGAAAAAGACAAGGACATCAAGACGCGCGAGGACGCGCTCAAGGAAATCTACAAGAAGCTGCGTCCCGGCGAGCCCGAAAACGCGGAGAACGCCGAGAAGCTGCTCGAGTCGCTCTTCTTCGACGAGAAGCGCTACGATCTCGCCGGCGTCGGACGCTACAAACTCAACGGTAAGTTCCACTACCGCATCGAGAACCGCGATCCCGACGATCGCCTCGAGCGGCCGTACATCGTCATCGACGAATATGCCGATGCCGGACTCGAGATGCCGCCGATGAACTCGAAGTGTTTGACGCGAGCCGACATGATCGCGGTGATTCGCCGTCTGATCAAGGTCGCAACGGGCATCGTTCCCAAGGACGACATAGACCATCTCGGCAACCGCCGCGTGCGTTCGGTCGGCGAGCTGCTGCAGAACCAGTTCCGCGTCGGTCTGCTTCGTCTCGAGCGCGTCGTCCGCGAACGCATGACCGTGCAAGACATTGAAACGGTCACGCCCCAGGCGTTGATCAACATCCGTCCGGTCGTCGCCGCGATCAAAGAGTTCTTTGGCTCCTCCCAGCTCTCGCAGTTCATGGACCAAACCAACTCGCTGGCCGAGCTGACGCATAAGCGGCGCCTCTCCGCGTTGGGCCCGGGCGGCCTTTCGCGCGAGCGCGCCGGCTTCGAAGTTCGCGACGTCCATCACTCGCACTACGGCCGCATCTGTCCGATCGAAACGCCGGAAGGCCCGAACATCGGTCTGATCGGTTCGCTGGCGACTTACGCGCGCGTCAATAAGTTCGGCTTCATCGAAACGCCGTATCGCGTCGTGCGCGAGGGAATCGTCACCGACGAGATCGTCTATCTCACCGCCGACCGCGAAGACGAATACATCATCGCGCAGGCCAACACTCCGGTGGATCCGGAGTCGGGACGAATCATGTCGGAATCGGTTGTCTGCCGCTACGCCGAGGAGTACATCGAAGAGCCGGCGGCGCGCGTTCAGCTCATGGACGTGTCGCCCAAGCAGATCGTCTCGGTCGCGACGGCGCTCATCCCGTTCCTCGAGCACGACGACGCCAACCGTGCGCTCATGGGCGCCAACATGCAGCGTCAAGCCGTTCCGCTGCTGCGTCCAGACGCACCGATCGTGGGCACGGGTATGGAGTACCGCGCCGCTAAGGACTCCGGCAGTCTTATCGTTGCCGAACAGGCCGGCACGGTGACCGCCGTCGACGCGCAGAGCGTCACGGTCCAAAATGATGAAGGGGTCGATCATACCTACGAGCTGCTCAAGTTCGTGCGCAGCAACGCCGGTACGTGCATCAACCAGCGGCCGATCGTCGCGGTGGGCGATCGCGTCAGCGCCGGTCAGATCATCGTGGACGGACCGTCCTCGGATCAGGGCGAGCTGGCCCTGGGGCAGAACGTGCTGGTCGCGTTCATGCCGTGGGAAGGCTATAATTACGAGGACGCCATCCTCATCAGCGAGCGCATGGTCAAGGAAGACCGCTTCACCTCGATTCACATCGAAGAGTACGAGTGCGAAGCGCGCGACACTAAGCTGGGCCCCGAAGAGATCACGCGCGACATTCCTAACGTTGGTGAAGACGCGCTCAAGGATCTCGACGAGCGCGGCATCATTCGCATCGGCGCCGAGGTTCGTCCCGAGGACATCCTCGTCGGCAAGGTCACGCCCAAGGGCGAGACCGAGCTGACCGCCGAGGAGCGACTGCTGCGCGCGATCTTCGGTGAGAAATCGCGCGAAGTTCGCGACACGAGCCTCAAAGTTCCACACGGCGAGAAGGGCAAGATCATTGACGTCAAGGTCTTCTCGCGCGAAAACGGCGACGAACTCTCGCCCGGCGTCAACCATCTGGTCCGCGTCTACGTCGCGCAGAAGCGTAAGATTCTGCAAGGCGACAAGATGGCCGGACGCCACGGCAACAAGGGCGTCATCGCTAAAGTTCTGCCCGAAGAGGACATGCCGTATCTAGAAGACGGATCGCCCGTCGACATCGTGCTCAATCCGCTCGGCGTGCCGTCGCGCATGAATCTAGGGCAGATCATGGAGACGCACCTGGGCTGGGCGGCGCGAATGCTCGGCATGAGCGTGGCGACGCCGGTCTTCGACGGCGCGCACGCCGAGGACATCGCCGAGTGGCTGCAGGACGCCGGTCTGCCGGCCGACGGCAAGACCTGGCTTCGCGACGGCCGCAGCGGCGAGCGTTTCTCGCGTCCGATCACCGTCGGCTTGATCTACATGCTCAAGCTCGCGCATCTTGTCGATGATAAGATCCACGCGCGTTCAACCGGTCCATACTCGATGATCACGCAACAGCCGCTGGGCGGCAAGGCGCAGTTCGGTGGACAGCGCTTCGGCGAAATGGAGGTATGGGCGCTCGAAGCGTACGGCGCCGCCTACACGCTGCAAGAGCTGCTCACCGTCAAGTCCGACGACGTGGTCGGACGCGTCAAGACGTACGAGGCGATCGTCAAGGGCGAGAACGTAATGGAACCGGGCGTTCCGGAATCGTTCAAGGTGCTCATCAAGGAGCTTCAGTCGCTCGCGCTCGACGTCAAGGTTCTCACCGAGAATCGCGAAGAGGTCGAGATTCGGACGCCTGAAGACGAGATGGCCGAATCCGAGCGTCGCGAGTATGGATTGCTCATGGGCGACGAACAGGCCGCAGTTTCGCAGACCGTGGTAGCGACGCGCGAAGCAACGGCAGAAGCGGTGCCCGAGGCCGAGCAAGAAGTCGAGGAAGAGGAAGAAGAGGAGATCGACGACAGCAAGCCGCTCGATGCGACTGCTCCGATTCCAGTGCCTCCGCCACCGGCACGCGGCGCCGAAATCGAACCCGAAGAAATCTTCGAGGAAGAGGAAGAACCCGCCGAAGAAGAGGTTGAGGGTCCGCAAGGTTACGAGCTCGAGGAGGAAGACGAAGAACCAACCTACGAGGACGAAAAACCCTCGTACGAAGGCGACGAAGAAGAAGCGCCCTACACAGAACCCAACACCGAAGAAGAGTTCTAACCAGGACGCGTCATCCCGAGCGAAGGTGCGAAGCGCCGAGTCGAACGACAAAGAGAGGCCCCGCTTAGCCGCGGGGCCTCTCTTCAAATTGCGAACGTCACTCTCTACGGCGAGACGAAAGGTCGTCAAGAAGCCCGACAGGAAAGCGCTCTCCTGCTAACGCTTTCTTCCGAGAGGAGATGCTTGTAATGTTTCGTTGCATCGCACTCATAACAACCCTTGCGTTAGGGCTTGGTACTGCGGCTTCTGCCTGCACCGGTATCCGGCTGATCGCCAAGGACGGAACGGTCGTAGTTTCTCGGACTCTCGAGTTTGGACTCGACCTGCAGTCGAAGATTGTCGTGATTCCGGCCGGGACGAAACTCACGGGATTGCTGCCAAATAACGCGACCGGCATCTCGTACGTTGCCAAGCACGGGTTTCTCGGCGCCAACGCGTTTGGGTTACCCATAGTCATTGATGGCCTCAACGACCAGGGCCTATACGTCGGCGAGTTCTTTTTTCCGGGTTATGCGGGTTATGCCGGCGTGACGCCGGAGAATGCGTCGCGAGCGATGGGCGGCTATGAATATAGCGATTGGATTCTCGCGAACTTCTCCACGGTGGCCGAGCTAAAAGCGGCTTACGATCGGGTAGCGCTGGTCTCGACGGTCGTTCCGCAAATGGGCATCGCACCCCCGGTGCACTTTCGCGTTGTCGATGCGACGGGCGCTTCGGTGGTCATCGAGCCGGTCGACGGTAAGCTGCGTATCTACGACGATCCCCTCGGCGTCATTACCAACTCCCCGACGTTCGACTGGCACCTTACCAATCTCAGCAACTACGTCGGCCTGCGCCCGATGATGGAGCATCCGGTAACGCTCGGCAACGGCTACACCGTGCAAAGCTTCGGCCAAGGGTCGGGGTTCTACGGACTTCCGGGCGACTTTACGCCTCCATCCCGCTTCGTGCGTGCCGTCGCCTATCAGCAGACTGCCGTACAGCCGGCGACGGGCGCCGATGCGGTGCAGCAGTCCTTTCACATCCTCAACAACTTCGACATTCCGGTGGGGGCGGTGCGCGACGTCGTGCAAGGTAAGGCGGTCGACGAATACACCCTTTGGACGAGTGCGGAAGATTTGAAGAGCCTGCAGTTCTACTTCCGCACCTTCGACGATCAGTCGCTGCGGAGCGTCGACGTGGCCAATACCCTGGCGGCGGCCACCCAGCTTCGCGAACTTCCGATGGAATCCGGAGCGACCACGCCGATAACGCCCGTTTCGGGGCGTAGTTTACGAAAGAAGAGGCCCCGCTAAACGCGGAGCCTCTTTTCATGCTCGCTCGAAGCTTAAAACTAGTGCTTCGTGCAGCTCGTCGTCACGCCGACGACTCGTCCGGTTTTCGTTTCGGTGAACGAGGACGAACCGGTGGTTTTGGTGTTGCTGACCTTCGTTACGACGTTGTCCGTCTGGCTCTTGATGTCGGGTCCGCTTTCGAAGCCGGTGTCGTGCCACGACATCTGGTCGCCGGTCCAGCCCTTGGAGAACGCGAGGCCGTAGGCGCCGCCGTCACCGTACGTGACGTCAACCCAACGCTTCGAGTCGGGATCGTACGTGATCTTATCCCAGGTCGAGAGTTTGCGCGTGATCCACGAGTTCGTTGCGACGGTCGACACTTCGTTGAGCCAATAGCCGGTCGGGTCCATGGTGTAGGTTGACGTCGTCACGTACGCCGCCGGACGGCGCGCGCTCTTGGTGTGGCACGTCCACGTGCCGACCAAGAACTCCATGGATGAGAAGTTTGGCTTGTTCGGGGCCGGGATCGGTGTGCTCTCGACTTGCGCCAGAGCGTACGCGGGAAAGGCGGCCGCGGATATAATTGCGAGTGCGGCTACAAAGCCTGGTAAACGCATGAAAAGACCTCCTGTTATGAACAGCAGCACGGCCGAAAAGCCGTTGAACTGGGGGATTTTGGCTGCATCCTCACGCACGCCTGCCTCCTTCACCGGCGAACGAAGAGGGGGTGCAGGTGCCGCGCCGGCAGACGCCGCATTCATTGCGCGTTCCGGCCCCTTGCATTAGGGTCCGGTATTAGCTGCTGTTGTGAAGGTTTTAACATGGGCAAGAAGTGCGCGGGACTGATCCTGATCCTCGCGGCGTTTGTCGCGTGCGCCGGAGGAAGCGGATCCGTACCCCTAGTTTCGGCTATCGCCGTTCCCGACGCGGCCCTGCCGCTCGGCCAGCTCCACATCGAACCGTACGCGCTCGTCTTTACGCGCCGGGCGACCGGCACGCAGACGATCCGCGTCTCCGAGCCGGGTTGGCGCGGTCACTATAAGATGACCAGCACCTGCAACCTCGTCTCGGTCACGCTGCGAAAGTACGGACCGGGAAGCGTCTCGTTTTGGGATGCCGCGCGCATCGGTCATGGGAAGGAGCGGTGTCGCATCACGTTCTCTGGAAGCCGTGGTCCAAGGGGGACCAACTCCGTAGAGATAAGGGTTCTCCGACGCAAATAGCCCGGAGAACAACATGAGCACGCTTCCAAAAATCGGCATCGTCGGTACCGGACGCATGGGCGCCAACATTGCACGGCGGCTCCGCGACGTCGGGTACGAGATCGCCGCACTGTACGACACCAACACCCAGTCGGCGGCGGAGACCGCCGCTGAGACCGGCGGCGAGGTCGCCACGTCGCTCACGCGGGTTGCCGAGCTCTCCGACGTCGTGCTGACCGTCGTCAGCGACGACGCGGCCATGTACGCCATCTTTGCGCCCGGCGGCGAGTCGCTGCTGGCCAACGCCGGCGGCAAGATCTTCGTGAACTGCGCGACGGTCTCGCCTAAAGTGCACGTTGACGTCGAGCGCCTTGCCGAGTCCCGTGGCGCACACGCGCTCGAAGCCTGTATGGCCAGCTCGATAACGCAAGCCCGAAACGGCACGCTGTACCTCATGGTGGGGGGGCGCCGTGAGATCTTCGACCGGATCAAACCCATGCTTGAAGAGATGAGCTCCTCGCTAAAGTACATCGGCGAAGCGGGGCGGGCGGCGCAAGTCAAAGCGCTGGTCAACATGGTGATGAACGTCAACACCGCCGGGTTGGCCGAAGGCCTCGGCCTCGGCGACGCGCTCGGCCTCGACTTAGACATGCTTCGCGAAGTCTTCTCGCAGACCGGCGCGAACTCGCGCGTCCTCGAGACCGACGGCGCCGACATGCAGAACCGCGAGCACGACGTCTATTTCTCAGCCGCGCACGCTGCCAAGGATTCGGGCATCGCGCTGGCGCTGGCAGCCGAGGCGGGGCTGCGATTGCCGCTGGCGCAGGCGACCTTCGACCAGTTCGAGCGCATGAAGGCGCTGGGCTTGGGCGAACTGGACAAGTCCGGCGTTTCGGAACTTACCTTTCAATCGCGTCACGGCCGCGAGGCCGTGGCCAAAGCTTAACTCAGAAGGAGCACCCATGACCGCGGGAACTGAAAATAAAGTCGTCCCTCTGATTAGCTCCGGTACGGCTGGACCGCTCGGAGCGATCCATCTGCCGCGCCTCTGGCTGAAGGTCTCGCTGGCGGCGGCCGGCGCGCTGCCGGAGGGTTACGACGAATGCGGCTCCGGCTTCGACGGAATGACGTTGAGTGCGCTGGGCCTCGATCGCGAGAAGACGCTCGACTATATTCGCAAAAATCGCCCCACCTACATGGAGTTCGAGGAGTGGGTTGTTGCCAACGGCAAGACCGACAAAGAAACGATCGACCGTCATAATGCTGCGCTGCGCGGCTACAATCACGGCGACGATCTCGGACGCGAGATGCGCACCGCATCGAAGATTCGCAGCGACGCGGTTAAAGACGCGGTGATGCTCAACACCATCGAAGATCTCGACGAAGTTCATCGCCAGCACATCAAGAAATAGCTCTCACGCGATTTTAATCGCGCGCTTTTAATCGCCTTATAACCCGGCGTCTACGTTTTAACGTGTAAGCGCCGGCTTGTATTCTCCGACAATTCTGTTATGCCGCAATTATGCGGCTGATTGCCTTCGAGGAGAGTACAAATGCGCAAAGTGCTTCTCACCCTCGCGGCCCTGCTCCTGGTCACGTCGCAGGTTGCGCGAGCCGAAGTTTCATCGAGTCCGGCTCCGGCCGACGAATACTTCGGTCCCTCTAAGCAGAGTGTCATCGAGATCCGCAATCGGCTCAACGACTATGACGCGCTTGATCCCCGCGCCATGCTCGATCCATCGGTTGGAGGTTATCTCGACCATCTGCAAGTTGCCGTTCGCGATTGGCAGCAAAAGTATCCGCGGGACCCGTGGCTTCCCCGTATTTGGGGGCACTTGATCCGCGAATACTGGCGCGCCGGCCAGTCATCGAGCCGTCCCGGTATGGCGGCGCTGTCCATGATGCGCACCACCTTCCCCGACTCGCCGGAGACGAGCCGGACGATCTCGTTAGTCTACGGCTCCAATTCGGCACTCGACAACATCGCGCATGACCGCCCGCAAGTCCAGGCCTACGCGCCGCCGCCGGTCGACGAGCGGCCCGCGTACGGATACCAGCAGCCCGCCTACCAGCAACCGCAATACCAGCAACCGCAATACCAGCAAACGGAGTATCAGCAATCCGCGTACCAGCAACCCGCGTATCAACCCGCGTATCAGGCGCCGGCATACTCACAGCAAGCCTACCAGCCGCCGGCACCGTCGTACCAAGAGCCTGCGCCAACGTACGATGACGGTTCGCACGACACCGCCACCCTGCAAGAGTCGATTCCGGCTCAGGTGGCGGCCGGCGATCAAGCATCGGGCGACGACTCACCCGACGACGCGCCGACCCCACCCCCGATGCGCTAAGCGCACCGCGCTGCAAGCAGAGCGCCCGATTCTTTCGGGCGCTCTTTGCTTTGAAGTGCTATCATACGACGGCGATGACTGCAAAAAGTACGTTTCTCGACCCTGCGATTCAAGGTTACATCGTCGAAGCGACGGTGCGAGAACATCCCGTCTTGCGCGAGCTCCGCG
>DATAPM010000151.1:0-2980 GCA_036265225.1 Vulcanimicrobiaceae bacterium | reverse complement strand
GCGGTGCGCGCGTGATTCTCACGACACCCTCGGAGCGGCGCGATCTTCTCGGCCGCGCGCGAACCATTGCCGTCGTTGGCGCTTCGGCGAATCCGCTGCGCCCGAGCTACACGGTCTTCTCCTACTTACGCCGCCAGCCGGAATACGACGTGACGCCGATTAATCCGACCATCGCCGAAGTCGACGGCATCAAAGCCTATCCGTCGCTCGTATCGTATGCAGCCGAACGCGGCGCACCCGACGTCGTCGACGTCTTCCGCCGGCCGAGCGAAGTGATCGGCGTCGTCGAGGATGCGATCGCGGCGGGGGCCAAGGCGATCTGGTTTCAATACGGCGTCGTCAACGAGGAAGCTATCGCGCTCGCCGACGGCAGCCGATTGGACGTGGTGGTCGACCGCTGCATCAAGGTCGAACACGCGCGCTTCTGCGGTGGGCTCTCGACCAGCGGGCTCAACAGCGGGTTAATTACTTCCCGCTGGAGCGCCCGCAAATCAAGAGGCTAACCAGTACCGGCCAGTTGGCTTGGCCGCTACGCCAAGCTACGAGTTGAAGTTCTTCCAGCGGACCGCGCCCATCGGTATGTTGAGCGGAGGTATCGTGCTGGAGTCGAGCTTGCTTTGGTATGCGCCGCCGGGATAGCCAAAGACCCAGACGGTGTTGAGCGCCGGATCGCTCACGTAGAGCCGATTGGCCCCGCCGCTCGCCGTCCGATTGAGCGTTGCATGCAATGGATCCGACACGTAGCCGACTGCGTACGTGGCGCTGATCGTGTTGTATCCGGCGCCGCTGAGGCGATCCACCATGGCGTTGGTCTGATCGCAGACCAAGAGCCGGTTGTTGGGATCCATGATGATCCCCCCGAGAGTGCCGAACGTTATCGAGGTAGCGACGGGGGTGCCGCTGCAACTGCTCATAAAGTTCGTGTACTTGATGATATGGCCCACATTGAGGCTATCGTTGTAGGAGACGTAGACGTCGCCGGTCGACGATTTCACCGCGATGCCTTCAACGCTGCCCCCCGGAAAACACGTAGCCGTGACGACGTTCTGGTTGATCGTATACTTGTTGACGAAGCCGCCGTTATAATCGGCCACGTAGAGATTCATCGATTTGTCGGAAGTGACGTTCACCGGGTCGGTCAGGCCCGCGGTATAGGTGAACGACGGCGAGGTAGATTGACCGTCCTTGTACTCCTGGACGGTTACGCCGAGCGGATTGGCAACGAAGAGCCACTTCGACGTAAAATTGACGCCTCCGACGCCGACCCAGTTGCCATCCGGATCGCTTATTCCCGCGCTTCCATCAATGTCGCCGTGATAGTTGTTCCACTGTTGGGCATTCGTGTACTTGTATGCGTCTACGGTACGGCTGCCGTTGTCGTCAACGAACAGATACGGATGCCAGATGCCCGAGGTCACCGGCTTGCGATGAGCGGGACGAGCCTGCTTGATCGAGGCGAAAAACTTCGGCGCAATGCCCGTTAACGAAAGCCTGAGACGAGTGCCGTCGCCCGCGGAGAAGGAGTTCGTTGAAAATGGGGCGGCCCCGTTGCTGGAGCAAGCAGCGAGCGCTGTAAGGGCAACCAGTGCTGTTAAGACCTTATGCATAAACGCGTCCTCCAAGTTTTGAACGCGAGCGAACAAGGCTGCTTTCGAAACGCCTGGCCGCTCGCCATAGCAATGGAAAGAGTAACAATCTCTACACGAGAAGCTTTACGAATCGGCTCTCAGTTTCGCAACTAAAAGATTCGTTGAGTTAGCAGAGCGGTCCATCATTTGATCCGCTATGCGTTCTCAGCGAATTTTAAGTATCTTAACACGGCTTCTCTCAACGAACAAGGCGTGCATCGACTTATCCGGTTAAATAAAACGACGCTTGGCCGTAGTGCTTAGTGCTGCCCGGCGCGTTCGCGTAGTTCTTCTGCGTCCAGCGAGCAGCCGCGAGGCTCGGCTTGGACATCACGACCGATGAGCACGAAGCCGTCTTCTAGGCGCACGCCGAGATCGTCGGTTTGCACGGCGACGCACGAACCGCGATTCGCGAGGTCGACGTGCAGCAGGGAACCGACCTTACCGTTCGGCAGCGACTTGCGGTCGGGGCCGACGACGCGCGCGCGCAGCCATGGCGGGCCACTCTTGGCGGGCGTTACAGGGTTGATGTCGTAATACTGCGAGGTTAACTCCGTCATTCCGTATTCGGCGACGATCTTATCGGGGGGTATACCGAACAGCGCGGAGCCGCGGGCGTAGAGCTCGTCGCGCGTTACGACGCGCGTGCGGCCTTTGAAGCCGCCGGTCTCCATAATGCGCGAGGAGGGTGGGAGTTCGAGCGCTACACCGTTACGTTCCATGACGTCGAGCGCGTGGACGAGGGCGAAGGCGCTGGTCGCGATGCAGACGGGCTGCGATACTTCGATCGCCTGGCGGAGGTCGCGGAGCACAGCCTCGGCATCGAAGGAGTCGCCGTGCAAATACCAACCGGTGCTCCCGTCACCGCGCTGCTCGGCAACGCGAGACATCATGTACCCAAGCGAGGATCGCGGCCGGTCGAGCGGGTTGGGGACGAGGTTGAAGTATTGTAGCCGCGCGCCGTCGGGCAGCATGAAGCGATCGAAGCCCGCGAGCAGCGCCGCGTCGTAGAGCGCGGTCGTTTCCATGTAATGGCGGCCGGGCGTTCCACGCGTCGTTCCGCTCGTTTCAAAGGCCAGAGCGGCGCGTTTGGGATCGAACGTCGTGAGCGCGGCCTCCTTGAACGCCGCGGCCGGGACTCCGGGGATGCCTTCCCATGACGCCGGCATTGCTTCGAGGGTCACGCCGAGCTGCCGGCAGTACCGAGCGTAGCGCTCGTTATATCGGAGCTGGTGCGCGAAGATCCGCAGGGCGAGAGCGTTGAAGGCCGCGTCGTCCAGCGAGCGGCCTTCAGTAGTCCATGCGTTGATTGCGGCGAGTATTTCCGCATCGAGTTTGCGGGCTTCGGTTTC
>DATAPM010000150.1:0-3071 GCA_036265225.1 Vulcanimicrobiaceae bacterium | reverse complement strand
CGCGGCCGATAAGCTCGCTGCCGGAGACAGCGAGGCCGAATTTTACCGCGCCAAGCTGGCAACGGCGGCTTTCTACGCGTCGCACGTGCTTTCGCAGTGCGCCTGGTACGAGCGCCAGATCACCGAGGGTGCCGGCGACGTCATGACGGTCAGCGAATCGCAGTTGGACCTCGATCGCAGAACGCCGGTTACGGCCTGACGATGCTGCCCAATCAGCCCGTTACGCGGAATGCCGTGCGCGTCATCACGCTCGACAATCCGCCGGTTAACGCGCTCTCTTTTGCCTACTCCGCTAAGCTGCTCGACGAGATCGCGGCGGCCGAAGCCGATGCTGCCGTCCGCGCCGTCGTGGTAACCGGTGCTAACGGACTCTTCAGTGGCGGCGCCGACGTCAACGACTTCAACACCGAGCCGACGCCGGAGACGAAGACGGTGCGCGACGTCATCGCAGCGGTCGAGCGCAGCGAGAAGACCTACGTCGCGGCCATCGACGGCAACTGCCTCGGCGGCGCGCTAGAGCTGGCCTTGGCGTGCGACTATCGCCGCGGCTCGGAGCGCGCGAAGCTTGGTTTGCCGGAAATTCTCTTAGGTTTGCTTCCCGGCGCCGGCGGGACGCAGCGTTTGCCGCGCTTGACCGGCGCGCGCGCGGCGCTCGAGTTCATGCTCAAGGGCAAATCGGTAGCGGCCGAGCGGGCCGTCGAGTTGGGCATTCTCGACGAGATTGCGCCCGGCGACGTCGTCGAACAGGCGGTCGCGTTCGCGCACCGCGTCGTCGACGATGGATCGCCACAAGCGCCGCGCAAGCGGCGCATCTCGGAGCGCGAAGCGATCATCGCCGACGACCTCCCGTTGCAAGCGGGTCCCTACGTCGTGGCGCAAGCGCACAAAATGGTGCCCGCCGAGGCGAACGGAGGCCTTGCCGCTCACAAGCTCATCGACGCGGTGCAGGCTTCCATCGAGCTCGCGTTTCCGTTCGGTCTAGCGCGAGAGGCGCGCCTGTTCGACGAGCTGGTTCGTTCCGAGCCGTCGCTTGCGCTGCGCCATCTTTTCTTTGCCGAGCGGGAGCTTTCGAAGATTCCCGGTCTGCCGGCCGCCGAGCCGCTGCCGATTGCGCTAGCCGGCGTCGTCGGCGCGGGAACGATGGGCAGCGGAATCGCCATTGCCTTCGCGCAAGCCGGCATTCCGGTCGTCGTGGTCGACAACAACGACGAAGCCGTCGACAAAGCGCGTCAGACGGTCATGGGCATGTTCATGTACCAGGTCCAGAAGAAGCGCCTGACCCAAGAAGAAGCGTGGCAGCGCGCGCAATCCATCACCTTCACCGACGATTGGAGCGCGCTCGCTTCGGCCGACGTGATCGTTGAGGCCGTCTTCGAAAACCTCGACGTCAAACGAGAAGTTTTCGCAAAACTCGACGGGATCGCCAAGCCCGAGGCAATCCTTGCCACGAATACGTCAACGCTCGACGTCGACGCGATGGCGGACGCGACCTCACGGCCCGGCAAGGTCGTCGGTCTCCACTTTTTCGTGCCGGCGAACATCATGCCGCTGCTCGAGATCGTGCGCGGCGAGCAGACCTCGCCGCAGACGCTGGCTACCGCCTTCGCGATCGGTAAGCGGCTGCGAAAGAAGGCCGTGCTTTCGGGTAACGCCTTCGGCTTTATCGGCAACCGCATGATCTTCGACTATGTCAACGAAGCGATGGCGCTGGCCGAAGAAGGCGCCACGCCGGCGCGCATCGATGCGGTGATGAAAGGCTTCGGATTTCCAATGGGACCCTTTGCGATGAGCGATCTCTCCGGGCTCGATATCGGCCTCGCGGTGCAGAAGGCGCGCGGCGCGGAGGCAAACGGCCGCACCAATATCCTGCAGCGTCTGGTCGAGCAAAAGCGTCTCGGACAGAAGACGATGGCGGGCTTCTTCAAGTACGACAAAGCGGTCGGCAAAGGACGCGAGCCGATTCCCGATCCGCACGTGGACGAGCTGATCGCGCAAGAGGCGCGCCACGCGGGCGTCGCGCGGCGGGAGATCGGCGACGACGAGATCCGCGAACGTTTGCTGGGCGCGCTCATCGCGCGCGGGCGCACGCTCGTAGAGGAGGGCATCGCGCTGCGCCCCGGCGACGTCGACATCGTCTACGTCTACGGCTACGGATTCCCGCCGCACCACGGCGGCCCGATGTGGTACGCGCGCGAGTTCGAGGCGGCGTATGCGTGAAGCGGTAATCGTTTCGGCGGCGCGCACGCCGATCGGGCGCGCGTTCCGCGGCGCGTTCAACCAAACGCCGGGCGCAACGATGGCCGGTCACGTCGTGAAGCACGCGATCGAGCGCGCCGCGATCGAGCCCGGCGAAGTCGACGACGTGGTGATGGGCTGCGGCTTACCCGAAGGTACGACCGGAAACAACATTGGACGCACCGCTGCGCTACGCGCCGGATGTCCGGTCACGGTTCCGGGAGAGACGGTCAGCCGTTTCTGCGCGTCGGGGCTCGATGCCATCGCCATTGGGGCCAAGCGCGTAATCGTCGACGGTGCCGACGTCATCGTAGCCGGCGGCGTCGAGTCGATCAGCATGGTGCAGAACGACGTGCACGTGCGCTACATTACCGAGGATTGGCTGCTGCGCCACCATCCCGACCTTTACACGCCGATGCTTTTTACCGCCGACTTGGTTGCAAAGCGGTATTCGGTCTCGCGCGAACGCCAAGACGAATACGCGCTGCAAAGCCAGCAGCGGACGGCCGCCGCGCAAGCGGCCGGACGTTTCGACGCAGAGATCGTGCCGATGGCTTCCTGGAAATCGGTGCAAGACCGCGCCAGCGGCGCAGTCAGCGAAGAGGCGGTCGATCTAAAGAAAGACGAGGGCAATCGCCCCGACACAACACTCGCCGGATTGGCCGCGCTCAAGGGCGCGGTTCCGGGCGCTGCCGATACGTCGATTACCGCCGGCAACTCGTCGCAGCTTTCCGACGGTGCGGCGGCAGTTGCGATCGTCGATTCCGAGTACGCCGCGCGTCACAATCTCGAGCCGCTGGGAATCTATCGCGGCTACGCCGTGGCGGCGACCGAGC
>DATAPM010000149.1:0-12933 GCA_036265225.1 Vulcanimicrobiaceae bacterium | reverse complement strand
TGCCGGTCGATCCGGAGAGATGGGACGTCCGCTAACCAGTGCTGCCTAATCGGTATAGGCTTCGATCCTGCCCGATTTAACCGCAGCCTTCAGCGCGTCGCAGTCGCGGACGGTTTGATCGGCGTACGCTTTGGCAAAGTCGCAGATCGCTTCGTCGAACTCGCGGCTCTTCCCGAGATAGCCGGCGAGCGCCCACGAGTTGCCCGACTTCGCGTGGGCGCGCGCTAAGTTCCAGCCGCAGGCCTTAGCGTACGCCTCAAAAATGCTTTCATCGAACGTCTCGACGTTGGCACCGATCTTTGCATCGCGCAACTGCCGAACGTAAAAATCTCCGCTCGGCCCGCTCGTCCATCCGAGGAAGATATCCGATGCGGCCTGCATCAGTCGCTGACCCATCACGACCCGCTGCCCGTGATGCGGATAGCCGCTCTTACCTGCATATGCTTCAAGGACCGAGGCGTTAGCTTGTTTGAACTGCAAAAAGAGCGGATCGTTGGTCTGTGACATCAGCAAGGCGATCCAACAGCGCGTTCCAACGCTGCCGATGCCGACGACCTTGATCGCGGCATCCACGAAATGATAGCGGTCGAGAAGGACGCGACGATCGTCGGGGAGTGAGTCGCGGTACTCTTTCAAAATATTTTCCACGCTCAAGGCGAACTCGGGCGTCCGGGCGACGTCGGGATGGAATATAAGCGGAGGAGCATCGTGAATGCGCGTCTCGCCTTGCACTACCTCAACGAGCTTGGGATAGTCGATATCGGAGCCTCGCATCGCACTCACTTTAGCCACTCGTTTGGCCACTCTGGCCCGTTCGGTCGACGACAGCGGTCGCAGAAAATCCTCGACGGAGTACTTCGCGTACCAAACAGTCAAAGGATCGAGTTGCGCGAACTCACGGATCCCCTTGCGATAGGAACGTACGCAGGCGACGGTAATGTCGCCGGCGACGTCGTCGGAGTAGCCGTTCTCACGCACGGCGAGGAAGAATGACGTGGCCAGGCGTTTGACGTCCCACTCCCATGGCGCCGTCGAGGTTTCGTCGAAGTCGTTGATATCGAAGATGATGTTGCGTTCCGGCGTTGCGAAGCCGCCGAAATTCTTGAGGTGGCAATCGCCGCAGGCTTGCACCTTGATTCCGCTCGACGGCATATGAGCGAGATCGGCCGCCATGATCGCCGCTGCTCCGCGAAAGAAAGCGAAGGGCGACTGCAGCATCCGCCCGTAACGGATCGGCACCAACTCGGGTAACCGCCCATCGTCCGACTGTCGCAGGATTCCGATCGGATCGCGCTGCGGGGAAAGCTTGACCTCACCGTGCCCAGCGCGCGGCACGCGTTCGCGAGCCGCCTTTCCGGCGGCCGTTTGATCGACTCGCGACGCCCCCGGCGTGCCGTTTGACGATACCGTGTCCATGAAGATTTCCTCTCCTGTGCTTAAGGACTCGCGCTGCGCCACTCGGCGCTAACGACGCCCGCCATCGCGAGAACCTGCGTCGAGAGTCCTTCGATCCTTTGGTCGTCGGGCTGCGGCGAATAGATCTCGGCGCGAAGGTCGATGCAATCGCCGTCGGCGTTATGGCGCATCAGCGATTGAAGGCTGAGCGGCGAGCCGCTGATCGCGGCGAAGATTTCCTGGCCGACAGCGTGCTGACTCTCCGGCCTGTAGCGCGCCGAGAACTTGTAGATCACCTCGCCGCGCTGATCGGCGCGCCGGTTGACGAGTTCCTCCAGGCGTTCGAGGATGAGATTCATCACGATAACGCCCCCGGCCGCGATCGATGCCTCCCACCAAAGGCCCAACCCCGCGAAGGCCCCGATCGCCGCCGTTCCCCAAATCGTTGCCGCAGTGTTGATTCCGGTGACGTTAGCCTCGGTGCGAAAGATGACGCCCCCGCCCAGGAAGCCGACGCCGGTGACGATCCCGGCAATGATTCTCGTGTTGTCACCCGGTAGGATAAAGTCGAGCATGGCGAAGAGCGCCGCGCCAATGGCGATAAGCCCTTCGGTATGTAATCCGGCGCGCTTTTGACGCCACTGCCGCTCGAAACCGATGGCTATGCCCAGCAGCGCCGCAAGTCCGAATCGGGTCAGAAACTCCAAGACCGTCAGCTCGGTGCCTCTCATCCGCAGTCTCTTCGGCACGGGAGCGGCCGCCTCCAGGTTTTGCGTATACCGCGCGTTAAGAGTGGCCTCAAAGATGCCTGAATCGTACAACGTGGAGTTAGCCCACGATCTGGCCCATCATGGAGGCGCTCACGGGCGCCGCCGCGATGCATTGCTCGGCATGGCCGAAGCGATCGTGCTGGCCATCGTAGCGGTCGCGACGGCCTGGAGCGGCTATCAAGCTTCGCGGTGGGAAGGGATCTCCACTAAACATTACGCGCTCTACGAGCGTTACACGGTGCTGGCGCAAGAGAAATCTACGCTGGCAGGCCAAGACCGCTTATACGACATCGTCACCTTCAACGGTTGGACGGCCGCAAAGATGGCCGGTCACGAACAGTTGGCGGCATTTTACGAGCGCCGCTTCCGCCCCGAATACGACGTGGCGTTCAAGGCCTGGTGGCGCCTGGACCCCCTACACGATAAAACGGCGCCGCCGGGGCCGATCTTCATGCCGCAGTACAAGAACGCCAACGATTTGGCGGTGGAGCGGTACGAGAACGTCGCAGCCGACTATTTTAAGAAGGGCGTCGAAACGCGCGACACCGGCGACGATTACGTCCGCGTCACGGTCTTTCTCGCAACGGTGCTCTTCCTTACCGCGTTGAGTCAGCGATTCGGGTACACCGGGCCGCGCGCCATCATCGTCAGCATCGCGACCCTTCTCTTAGTGATCAGCATGTTTTGGATCGTGACGCTGCCCCGGACGTAAGCTTTCGTTACGGCGTTACTTTGAAAATCGTCCCGACCTGATTCGCTCCGCCCATCGACGTCGTTCCGTAGAGCGATGCGCCGTCTAGGACGAGGGAGCTTCGCGGATCGGAACCCTCCGATGTGCTCTTGAATGCGTGAAGCACGTGCTCGCTTCCCGAGGGGCTCACCGAAAAGACGGTTCCGACATTCGCCGCTCCGCCTCCGGCAGTCGTTCCATATAAGGCGCTTTTGAACACGACTACGTTGGCCTCAGGATTGGCGCCGTCGCTGCCGCCCTTGAAGTCGTAGACGACGTGCTCGCTTCCCGCAGCCGTCGTTGAGAAGACGGTACCGTTAAAATGCCGGCCGCCGCCGTTCGTCGTGCCGTACAGCTTGCCGTTGAGGCTTACGAGTCCGGCCTCGGGCTCGGCGCCATCAAAGCCGCTGCCAAAAGAGTGAAGAACCTGCTCTTTGCCCGCCGCGCTCGTCTTGAAGATCGTGCCGGTACCGTTTTTGCCGCCGTTCGCCGTCGTTCCGAGGATCGCCGAGTTTACGACGATTACGTTGCTTACCGGAGACGCACCATCGTTGCCGCCCTTGAAAGCGTAGACGACATGCTCCTTGCCCGCGGTCGTCACTGCGAAGACGGTGCCGCAGCCTTGCTGACAATTCGAGCTGCCTCCGCCCTGAATCGTCGTGCCGTAGAGTGAGCCCTTATAGGACGTCAATCCGGCGTACGGCCCGGAACCGTCGCCGCTTCCTTTGAAACTGTAAACGAGGCTCTCTTTTCCGGACTTGTCGACCTTAAAGACCGCGCCGAATCCGTTTTGGCCGCCCGACGTGGCCGTTCCATAGAAGACTCCGTTGAGAACGACGAGCCCCGCCACGGGAAAAACGCCGTCGGGTCCGCCGCCGGTGCCGAGGCTGTAGAGAACGCGTTCCTTTCCTGCCGTGCTGCTGGCGAAGACCGCACCAGCGTCGCCCTGGCCGCCGACCTGCGTCGTTCCGTAGAGCGTACCGTTGAGCAGTACCATTCCCCCCACCGGCTCCATACCGTCGGGAATCGTTTTAAAGCTGTATAGCGACTTGAACGCTGCTTCGGGAACGGCAAATGGTGCGCCGTAACCTGACGGTAGCGCCGCCGAGCCACCGGCGTGCGCGCATCCGGCGAGCACCGCACTCGCAGCGATAATAAGAGCAACTCTCATCGTACTCTCCTTACGGCACTTCTTTAAGCGTGCCGGGAGCCAAGGTGTTGGCCAACGTCTTGAACGTCGCAACGCTGCCATCCCTATAGTTTCCCTCGGCGTCGAACGCTTCGGGCAAGTAGGTAACTTCAACCGTGATCGTCAGCTTCTGCGCGGGCAGGTAGCCGACGGTCGCCGACGATCCGGCAAACGATTTCGTCTGCGTGATCCACGGGCCGAGAAGCACGACGCCAAGCCCGTAGTGAAGGGTGTCGGTTAAGTGACGGCAGGCCGCGCATCCAGGCACATTTCGGCCGAAACCGACGAGCTCAGGTCCGATCTGTGCGGCCGCAGACGAGGGCGAGAGCACTTTACCGGTTCCGACCGCTTCCATCGTTTTGCTCATGTCGGTCACGTCGGTAGTCTGCAGCGCGCCGTCGTACGTCGTCCACGAGGGACTCCAATACGTCGACTCCGCATAGAATGGCAGGCCGGGCCTAATGCCCAGATACTGGCGTTGCTCGGAGGAGTAGGTATGAAGCGCCGGCACGGGGATTTCCGGGGTCTTGAATCCGTTGGTCTGCGTCAGGCCCATCGGCTCGAAGACGTACTTTTGCATCGCGTCGTTGAGCGGCATCCCGGCGATCTTCTCCAGAACTCCGCCCAAGATGACGTAGTTCGTGTGCGAGTAGCCCCAGTTCGTCCCAGGCTCGAACATCATCGGCTTCCCGACGCCGATTTTGATGAGTTCTTCGGGCGTCCATTGGCGGAACGGATTCTGCATCAAGCCTTGCAGCAGCTCGTTTTGATAAACGTAATCCGCGTAGCCGGACGTCATGTCGGCGAGATTCTTGAGCGTGATGCGGCCGGCGTACGGCAGGTCGGGCCGAAACTGCGATAGCTTTGTGTCGAGCGTCACCTTCTTTTGGTCCACGAGCGTCAAAAGCAACGTCGACATATACGTGAAGGCCATGGCGCCGTTGCGGAAGTGCATCTGGGGCGTCGCGGGAACGCCGGTCATGGACTCTCCGAAGGCGGCGGTGTATACGTCGGATCCGTTCGAGCGCACCTGAACGATCAAGGACCGTAAATGGTTTGTCGCCATCGACCGGCGCACCAGCCCTTCGATCGTCGCGGCCTGCGATTGCGCGTTCGCCGGCGCTGCGGCGAGGCAACAAAGTACGAAGGCTAAAACGGCGACTATCTTGAGCATGGGAACGTTTGCGTTGAATCCTCGACCTTGGCGCTCTGAGGATAGGGCGAACGGCCGATGAAGGCATAGACAACCCGCGCGTATGCGCGCCGGCCGCCGCAGTTCTGCGAGCCGGCGACCATCAATAGCATTGAATAGCTATGAAAGTGTCCCGCCGCGCAGTTTGGCTGACAGTCATTGGCTTTGCCCGTTCCGGTTGCGGCGGCGAACGGCTCACCCCATCCGGTCCACTTCAGATTCTCGACGTAGAAGTTTCCGTCGCCGCAGGCCAGCGTGATGCTCGCGGGCTTGACGAGAAGTTTCCCTTCGCAGTCGGGAAGCGACGTCGTTTGCGTCGCGGCCACCGTCGTGCTTGCGGAGAATCCGAAACTGGTGAGGGCAAAGATTGCCGCTATTGCTAATCGCATCACGGCAGCACGTTGTAGAACGGAAGATCGGTGATTTTCTTGGCCAGCGCGGGATCGTTGACTTCAAAGAGCGACGTCTTTTGAACGACCGAACCGTCGGTGCCGAAATACGCAACCTCGGCCGATGCGGCGTCGAGGCCGGGCGCCGTTCCTGCCTGCTTGGCGCGCTCGAGCGTACCGTCGGCCTGGCGATAGCAGAGTTGTACGGCGCGCTGATCGCCGTTCGCATTGAACGAGTGCCCGCTCACCCATGCCGGATTGCTGCCCTGTTTCCATACGTCGGCGAACGCGATCGACTTATGCGTTTGCTCGACGACCGCGTAGTCGCCCTCGGCGAAGACGCGCCACGCGCCCGCGACCAGCGCCAGGTGCGTCGGATGAAGCGCCATGGTGGCACTCTGTATCGCTTGACAGTCGGCATCGATCTGCTTGACCATGTCGCTCGCGGTCTGTGCGGCGGCCGGACCGGCCAAGCCCGCCATCCAGGTTAGCGCGAGCGCCGCGGTCACGATGATTCCAAGGTGCTTCATCATTGCTCCCTCCTTCGAGTGCCTCAGCCATGGGGTGAGGCGTTATACGCTATAAAGAGCGCGCTTACAAAGATCAAAACCATGGCGACGATCAACGCGCTGTTACGCTTGCCCGAATGGGCAATAATCCAGCCGTTGATCGTTCCCAGGATTCCGCTGATGGCGATGAGGCCGAATGCAACGTTGAGCTTTCCCCCGAACTGGGCCGTCGCCGCATCGGCCGGTCCGTTAGCCAGCAGTAAGCGATCGACCCAGATCCACATCGCCGCGGCGAAGATCACGAGAAAGATGCCGGCGCCGAAGGCGACCCAGCCGCGGGTCTGCATTGATTAGTCTTGTTCTTTTGCGCTAGGGCTCGGCGTTATGTTGGGATTGTGCTCGGCGAACGCGCCGAGCTGATTGGGAACCAGCCACACCTGCAGATCCCACACCGCCGGAAACGAAAAGACGAAGGCAATGTCGGATGCGCTTTGCGGCGCCGCAATCCCTAGGACTTTCCAACGTGGAAGCTTACTGACGGCGAGGATGTCGGCTGCGGTCGGATTATCTACCGATCCTTTTACCATGCCCATCGTTTTTTGGCCGACGCCGCCGAACTGAATTCCCGACGCCGTCTTGACGCCGAAGTGCACGTGCGCCGGCGAGAAGTCGATGAAGCGCGAGGGCGATACGCCCCAAACGCTAGGGCGGTCTTTCGACGTGCTCTGGAGCACCGAAAAATCGGCGCCGATCAGACGTCCCTTTACGTCGTACCAAAGCTGGCTAGGGTGTTGCGGACCGCCGGCCCAGTTGCCGGTATTGACCCAGCTGATCGCACCGGTCTGATCTTCGTCGGTATATTGAAAGTAGCCGGCGGCCGAAGCCGCGGCCGTTGTTGCGAAGCGGCTCTGCAGATCCGAGGTTGCCGCACTCACGAACTGCGTCTCGGACGCCGTCTCCGGCGGTGCCGCAGTCGGAACCGGGCTGGGAGTCGGTGACGGTGCCGCTTTGACGATCGCCGTCGCCGAGAGTGCCAGGAAAACGGCGACGAAGACGGTTCTTACGAAGTTGTTCACGGATCCTCCACTCATATAATCACTGAGAGTTTAAAAGTTCGCTACGGCGTGAATTCGAAAACGACGCCCTGTCCAAACGCTCCGCCGGCGACGGTCGTGCCGTAGAAGTCGCCGTTCTGGCCGGCAGTCAGACCGTAATAGGGATATGCGCCGTCGGTGCCACTACCGAAATTGTACAAGACTTGCTCGGCGCCCGAAGTTGGATCGACCTTGAAGATCGTGCCGCAATCGCAGCTTCCGCCGCCGCTGGACGTCGTGCCGTACAAATCGCCCGAGGCGCCGAAAATCAGGGTGCTGGTTGTGTAGCTGCCGTCGCTGCCGCCCTGGAAGCTATAGAGCACGCGCTCGCGGTACTTGCCGCTCTTCTTGCGGACCAGTTCGAATACCGATCCCACTCCGTGTGCGCCGCCATAGTACGTCGTACCATAGAGGTTGCCGGATTTGTCCGCGACGAGACCGCCATAGGGGAACGCCGCATCGGGCGATCCTTTGAACGCATAGAGCGTCCGCAGGTGCCACTTCTTACCGGCCGGCGAGAGCTCGTAGACCGTGCCGGAACTCTGCGCTCCGCCCAGTTCCGTGACGCCGTAAATCTTTCCCGACTTATCGAGCAGCAACGATCCGAGCGAGCCGACGCCGCCGTCCTTGCCGCCGGTGAATGCATGAAGCACGCGTTGCTTACCGGCGCGCGAGATCTCGTAAATCACGCCTTGGTAGAACGCGCCGCCGTCGGGCGTTGTGCCAAACGCGTCGCCGCGTCGGTCGAAGACCACGGCGCCGCCCGGACCGAAACCGTCACCGCCGCCGGTAAAGTTGTAACGAACCGTCTCCGTGGCCCCTGCGAGCTTGAAGACGACGCCGCATCCGTCGCCGGTACAATAGCCTCCCGTTCCGCCGGAGACCGTCGTGCCTTCGAGATTGCCGTTTCGATCGAAAGTCACGCCGCCGTGCGGGTTCTTTCCGGTCGCATAGCAATCGAAGTTATAAAGAACGGACTCGGTCCACGGGGGGCTGTTCTGAGGCGCGAGCTTGAAGATCATGCCGCAGGTGTAGATTCCGCCGATCACGGTCGAGCCGTAGAGATTTCCTTGGTGGTCCAGAACGAGACCCGTCGCGGCGTTTCCACCGTCGTTACCGCCCGTGAAGTTAAACAGGACCTTTTCGGTGCTAGAGGCTTGACCGGCGCGGACGTGACTGGTTGCCGCGGTCGATCCGGGGACCGTAAGCGGAGGTTGCCCTCCGGTACAACCAGCCAGGATTGCCGTTGCGGCACTCCAAGCAAATAGCCAGCGGTGGTGTGCGCTCATGTCAACCTCCTAGAAGCGTTACGCGGTCCGGGAGCTAAGAGGTTGTGCGTAAGGGGCGCGATACCCTCGGTGCTCGCGCCGATAGTCCGTGGAAAGGAGTCGTTGTGCCATGACGTCGCGACGTCCCAGCCGAGCCCGGTTCTTGAGGCGCGTCACGAACGTTACATGCGCGAAGCCATTCGCGAGGCCAAGCGCAACCCCAATGGCCGTTCGGCGCGGTGATCGTCGACTCGGGATCGGGCGAAATTCTCGCACGCGGCGTCAAGACGTTGGGAGAGAATCCGACTCTGCACGGCGAGATCGTGGCCATCAACGACTACGTCGCCCGCTACGGGAACCGTCACTGGGCGCGCGCGACGATTTACACGACGGCCGAACCTTGCTCGATGTGCGCGAGCGCGATCGTCTGGTGCGCGATTCCGCGCGTCGTCTACGGCTCCTCGACGCTGGTCGTCGAGGCGATGATCGATCAGATATCTATTCGCGCCGCCACGGTCTTCGCCGGCGCTCCGTTCTATCGCAACAGCCTGCTGCTCGGCGGCGTGTTGGCAGCCGAGACCGATACGTTGCTTCGCAATCGCGTCAAGTAGGCCGGCAATGCAGATCCGCGCGGTGATCTTAGCCGCGGGAGCTTCGCGACGCGCCGGCGCTCAGAAACTGTTGGCCGATTTTCGCGGCCGGCGTATGATCGAGTACGCGATCGACGCGGCGGCGGAGTGGGGCCCGCTCGTCGTTGCCGGATCCAGCGTAGCCGATGCGTTACGTACGACGACGGGAATAACTGTGATTCGTAACGCAGTGCCGGAACGCGGCATGAGCTACTCGTTGAAGCTGGCCGACGCGCGGCTACCCAAAGAGGCGTGGCTAATGTTGCTGCTGGGCGACAAGCCGCTGGTAACCGGGGCGATCATACGCAAGCTGTGCCGATCGCTAGAAGGCGCCGACGTCGTCTACCCCGTGCACCCGAAAACGGGCGTGCCCGGCCACCCGGTGTTTTTTAGTCCTGCGGCTCGTGCGCAGATCGCTGCGCTCGACGACGGCGATACGATCCAGCGCATCCGCGACAACGCCGATCTTGTGCGGCGTCCGGTGCCGGAAATGGAAGAAGGCGCCTACTTTGACGTAGACGCCCTCTAGCGTTCTCTCGCGGTTTAGTTCTTGGTTTATTTCTTGACGTGCGCGACGGTGATCATCGTTTTGCCGCCTTGCGTGGTGATGGTGACCGACGTCTGATCTTGGCCGGGATCGCCGATGGTGAAGACCGCACTCTCGACGGGCGCCGTCGTGTGCGCCTTCTCGGATCCGGCAGGCATGTGCTGCTGGTACCAAGTGTAGACCTTATCGAACGAATCGTCGGTCGTCATGACACTTCCCGAAGCCGATCCGCCCGAAGCAGACATGTTGCTGCTGCCGGAAGCCTGCGTGGTCGCGCCGGGATAGCTCGGAATGTCGCCGCTGGCCGCGGTCGTCTCGGCGGGCATCGCCGAGCTGGTCGGTTCCGAAGCGCTGCTCGCGCCGGGCTCGGTACTAGCCGCTGTGCTGGTTTGGCTGCTGTCGTTCGAATTTTTGCCCGTGCACGCGGCCATCGAAAAGGCCGCGACAAGCACGAGCGACATCGTGATAAAACGCATTGAATCTCTCTCCCTATATTTGGAACGAAAAGTCGTCACGTCGCGGCTCCTACGACCGGACGCTCGGTTCCTGCTCGCCCCTAAAGCCAGAAAGCAAGCACTGTGATTTTACCGAAGCGAACGGCGCGCTCGGCCGTTTAAGCGTGAACGGGAAATTCAAAGAGCACTCCGTTTTTATCGTTACAACCAGCCGTCGGGTATTGCGGCCGGGCCGGATGGCGCGCTCTGGTTCACGGATTTTAACGGAATCGCCGGTATTGGCCTCGTTGGGCCGTCGACGATCGGACGCATCGCGACCCGTTAGGAAAAAGGTCCCGGGTCGCTCGCCGTAGGCGGGAGGCGCCAGACGAGCAAAAGAAGGCTTCGAGCGGAGGGGAGAGGAGCCACGATGGCTACCAACCGGGATGCGGCCGATCCGCGCAAGATCGACTGGCGATTTTACTTGCCGGTTTGTTTGGCTATTATCTTCGGCGCACTCATCGTTGCAATCGTGGAAGACGCCCCTGTGCTGCGGCTCATCCTTCGCGGCTGGGCCGATGCGGCGCTCGTATTGGGAGGTGCGCTCATCGGTTTGACCGGCATCGTTCTAGAAGAGATTTATCGCAGCGGGCCCGAGCGCGTCCGTATTGCTCAAGAACGCGAAGCCGACCGTCAGCGGCACCGGGAAGAACGCCGGCTCGATTTTGTCCAGTACCGCACGCTGCAAGCCGAGCTTCGCGAAACGCAATCGCGCGCCGATCGCTTACAGGCCAAGCTCGAGCTGAGCGACGGATTCTCCCACGCAAGCGGCTTCCCCGAGCGAGAGCGCGCGCAGATTATTCAGTATCTACCGGCTGGTACGAGGGAGGACGGCGCATGAAGTACGCGTGGGAATACTGCGAGGTGATCGGCACGAACCTGCGCGGCCTCTGATTAAAGTCGAAGCAGTCCACCATGCTGGTCGCGCGCACGTCGCTCGTGCCCAGGCGCCCGAGGTTCCAGTTATTTTCCACGAACTTGAGGATGCTTCCAAACTCGTATTGCGTGTGCGAGATCAAGCCTCGCGGCGTGTACGGAGATACGACGAGCATCGGGACTCTAAAGCCCAAACCGCCGGCATCGTCGCGAAATGGCGGCGGCTCGTGGTCGTAAAAGCCGCCCCAATCGTCCCAAACGACGACGATCGCCGTTGATTTCCAGTACCCGCTGTTGCCGATCGTGTTGACGAGGTCTGCCACCGCAGACGGGCCGGTGTTGCCGTGGATGCCCGGATGATCCGAGTCGGAGAGGTCGGGAATGAACCATGACACGGCCGGCAGCGTGCCGCTCGCGATGTCGTCGAAGATCTGATTGTTATTGAAGGTCACGTTGGTTCCCCATTCGGAACCGTAACGCACCGCTCGAATTGCATCGAAGGCGTTCCAAATCGATCCCGTCGAGCCTTTGACCGGCGGCGAGTAGTACTTCCACGAGACGCTTTTTTCATCGAGAAGATCGCGCAGCGTGGCGTAGTCCACGCATGGAGTGGGTCCGCGCATGTAACGATAGTCCAGCGAGGTCGTAATAATCGACGTTCTGGTGCCTTGTGGAGCGTCGCATCCCCACGGCTTTGCCGACGGAAAGTCGATCAGACTCTTTGTTTCGTCGATGGCCGTGCCACCGGCAATCAAATCTTGATGCGCGGTAAAGCTTCCGCTGCCTTGCGTTTGAAAGAGGTGATCGGCAAGCGCGTATTGTTGCGCGATATCCCAATACGGTTGGATTTGCGTCGGATCAACGTACTGGTAGGGCTCTTTGCCCGCCGGTCCTTGGCCCTTGCCGCCGCCCTCGAGGTCGAAGCCGTTCATCTTCCCTTTGTTATAGTCGCGAAGGAAGGCTTGATATGAATGGCCCAGGTCGTGCGGATACAGGAAGTCGACTTTTTTGAGTGGGACCCGCTTCCCATTCGACATCTTTCCCGTCGTCGCGCCGTCCGCGCCGGGAAACGTCGCGAAAAGATTATCGAAGCTGCGGTTCTCGTGGATGACGATGACGACGTGCTGGATGTGGCGTGGGGCGCCTTCACCATCGGACGAGGCCATCACCGGCGTCGGCTCCGACCCCGAGCGCATCGCACCCGCGCACGCGGAGAGCGCGAACAACGCGAACAAAGCCAAAAGACCAGCGCGGATGGCCATTGAGGAGGTTACGTTATACGCGGCCCTCCCGGAGCCTCCGGCGCTTCGCGCCGGTCGCTAGGGCGGGCTTGTCGACGTGGAGCCGTTCGACGACGAACCGTTCGATGTCGTAGAGCTGCTCTTTTGCGTTTGGTCGCCAGGCTGAACGATCGTCGTGGTCGTCGTCGACGACGTATTCCACGGGTGCCAGTAGAACAGAACGAAGAGCGTCGCTGCCACTACGATGATGATTCCGATGACCCACGCGATTGGGCCGGCCGCGTTGCCCGAAACGACGACGGTTTCTCTATCTCGCATGAGACGCGTTGTTCCCACATCGCCCCTCGCCTTAATCCTGTCTCACGGGGACTTTCAGGAGGCATGGCGCACGTCGTTGAACGTGCTTTTCGATGAAGGCTGAAGAACTTCGGGCCTTGCAAGCCCCGATCAAAGCTCGCTATAAGGATTCGCCGGAGGCGGCCCGCGTAACGCTTTCGGCGCAAGGCCGCCTCGGCGAGGGCATTACCTGCAGCGTGCAAACCGGCGAGGCGCTCGTCGCCGCCGGCTTGCATCCCGCCGCGGGCGGTAACGGCGCAAGCGCTTGCTCCGG
>DATAPM010000148.1:0-16514 GCA_036265225.1 Vulcanimicrobiaceae bacterium | reverse complement strand
CGAACGGGCCAAAGAGAGCCCCATACCGTCATAAACACTTTATGTCGTCGTCAGGACGCTGCGCTTCTTCTTCATGGCAACCCGCTGGTACGAGCGTAATTGGCAGCGGAGGGGTCGTACGACGCCCTCCGCCAACACTTCCCACGATCGACTCCTAGTTATGTGGACTCATTGGACGAAGCAGCGATCCGCGTCACGCCGTATTCAGTGCGGCAAAGCAATCGCCGCTGTAAAGATTAAACTCTAATGTCTCGCCAGCCGTAACGATTTCTTCAATGAGCTCGCCGAGGCGGCAATCCCACTGCGCTCGACTCCACGCCTTTCGCGAGTGCCATTTCACCAGGATCAGAATCCGGGTCGAGTCCTCGTTTCCGAGCAACTGAGCGTCGATGCAGCCGGTGAGTTCCATAGCTTCCATTTGCAGAAAGGTCGCGATTTCGCCGTATAGGCGATCGAAGTCGTTCGGCGCCACACGTATCAACCGGACCAGGGTGATGGGTGCCGCGTCGTCGAGTTTCATGAAGCGGCCGAGGTATTCGCGAAACCGATGCGCGCCTCGTCGCGGACGATCACGACCGGGATCGAAGCGGAACGCAACACGCTTTCGGCGACGCTGCCCAGAAAGAAACGCTTGAATCCGGAACGCCCGTGCGTTCCCACGACGACAGCGTCGGCGTGAGCCTCCTTTGCGTAAGCGACGATCTCCTCGGCCGGCTCCCCCAGAAGGGTGGTTCCTTCAGCCGTCACGCCGGCGAGCTTTGCCCGAGCGAGTGCCTTGTCGACGATCTGTTGGGCATGGCGCTTGGCGTTTGCCGCCATCTCGGCAGCGTGGCCGGCCGGAGCCGAGGTCGAAACGGGATCGACGATCGAACAGATCGCGATCCTCGAGCCCTCGGCCTCGGCGAGACGAAGGGCGACCTCCAGAGCGTGCGCCGAACACGAAGAGCCGTCCACCGCGGCGACCAGTTTTTTGAACATGAGCTTAGCGTAAGCCGCGGCAAAGAATTCTTCGCGAATGTCTCGGGACCGAAGATTCACGAGTCCTTCTTAAGCCGTGTCAGGGCATGGCGGGCGATCATCAGATTTTCGTCGGTGGGTACGACCATAACGGCGATGCTGCTTTGCCGATCGGATATTGTGCGCTCGTTTCGGACGTTGGCTGCATCAGTCAGCCGTAGCCCCATGTAAGCGAATGCCGCGCAGACGTCCGTACGAATCGCAGCGGCTCGTTCGCCGATGCCGCCCGTAAAGACGAGCGCCTTCACGCCGCCCAATACTGCAATCATCGCTCCGAGTTGCTTGACGAGTTGATAAACGAACAGCTCGATCGCCGCCCGAGCAAAGGGGTCGCCGGCCGATCGGGAGAGTAACGTTTTCATGTCGGCGCTGGAGCCCGAGACGCCGAGCAATCCGGACCGGTTGTAGAGGAGATCACTTAGCCCCTTGAAATCGTAGCCGCCTTCGAGGAGGCGCAGCAAGATGCCGGGATCGAGGTCGCCCGGGCGCGTGGCCATCATCAATCCGCCCAGCGGGCTAAAACCCATCGTGGTATCTACCGGTAAGCCATCGCGGACGGCGCAGAGGCTCGCTCCCGCACCGAGGTGGGCTATGACCATCGGTCGCCGATCGTGGAGCTCCGATACGACATACTCGTACGACAGACCGTGGAACCCGTAACGCTGGACTAGAGGATCGATGTCGCGCGGAAGCGGTAGCCGCCGCGCGATAGCCGGCGAGCGCATGTGAAAGGCGGTGTCGAAGCAGAGAATCTGCGGGACGGTCGGTATTCTGCGTCTGACGGCATGCACCAAGTCGAGCTCCGCGCGAAGATGGAGAGGTGCAATACCGATGAACTGCTCGAGTCCGCCGAGGACGTCATCGTCCACGAGCGTCGGCTCTACGTAGGCACGACCGCCGAAGACAATGCGATGACCGACCGCCGCAAAGGAACCTTCAGCGCCGGCGTGAACGCGCGCAATCACGCCGCCGAGCGCCGCATCGGCATCGGGAGTCGCTAACTCGCTGCCGGCGGCGATGAGAGCGAGGTCGCTCTCTCCTTTTTCGAGGCGATAGGCGGCGAACTTTAGTGACGACGACCCGGCATCGAGGCAGAGGATCTCCACCCCTATTGCGGCACTATCCAGACGAACGGGGTCTTCGGCTCGAGGCCCGGAGGTACGTCGTTTGGTGCTTGCGTCCCGCGCGCTCCGAGACCCCGAATGAAGCGATATATCGCACGCTGATCTTGGACGTGCAACGCTCGGATATCATGCCACACCATTGGCCAGTGGCCGCCCCGCGTTCGAACCATGAACAGCCAGTCTTCCTCCGATATCGACTGGAATTCCAAGCGCACGTTCGCTGGATAACTCGTTCCCCACGGACCACGATAGCCGAGGCTACTGCCGGTCATCCATCGTGAGACTGGAATAGTACCGTCGGACTCTCTCCACCCCGGCGTGTGACAATCGTTACAGCTTCCAAAGCCGACGAGATAACGGCCGCGTTGGACGAGTGGATCGACTTTCGTTGGAGCCGGCGTCGCGGCGAGGTCAGCAACTGCAAGCAAACCGGCCGCCGCGAGCGGAACAATCCAAATGAGATGACGAAATGCGATCCGCCCTACTTTCCCCATAACTCCCCCTACAGCCCCGACAGCAAGAATTTGAAGAGCTTTCTTGACGAGGAAGCGGAAGCCATGCGCTCACGCTGGCGCAGCCGCCTCGTTCCGGGCCACCTCCTCAGATTTCGTTGGGACGCTGCTGCTAACCACGAGCACGGGAACCGGCGACTCGCGCAAGACGATTTCGGCCACGCTTCCCATAAGAAAGTGCTTAAACCCACGGCGTCCGTGTGTGCCCATCACGATGAGATCGGCTTTGAAGCGTCGGGCGTACTTGAGCAACTCGAATGCCGCTACGCCGCTGCCGGTCTCTCCGCTTGCCGCCAGGCCTGCTCGATGCGCTTCTTCGACGGCATCGGCCACGAGCCGTCGAGCCGCGCCTTCCATATCCTGGAGAACGAGATCCATTGCCGGGCTCGGTGGGGCGGTGCCCGCAATCATGATTGGATCTACGATCGAACAGACTCCCAACGCGGCGTGCTCTCCTTGCGCGAGCTGGACCGCAATGCTAAAGGCTTGATCGGCGCAGGCGGACCCGTCGAGTGCCACAGCAATTCTCTTAAACATGACCTGAGGCTAGCATCCACTGTAGAAGTGCTCGTGAAGGTTGGGAAGGATCTTCTTCACAATCGATTCACGAGACCGTAACCCTAACCACCTATCCTGACGCTGCGTGAAACAAATAATTTTGGGAAGCTCCTTGATGCTCGCATTGCTGATTCAATCGGCTTGCGCGGGTAGCTCGCAGGAACTCGTGACCGCGCCCGCGGCGCGACAGGCGATCTCGCAGACGGTCACGGCTACCGGCACGCTAGCGGCGCAAGATACCGTGCTCGTCGGCTCGCAAGTCTCTGGAACCATACAATTTCTCTATGTCGACTACAACAGTCCCGTACATAAGGGCCAGGTGCTCGCGCGGCTCGATCCCAGCCTCTTCGTCGCGGCGCTCGATCAAGCGCAGGCGACGCTCGGACAATTCGACGCGCAGAGGGCCGCGGCCGTATCGTCGGTCTCGAGTTCGCTCTATACGAGTTCGGCAGCGCAGAAGAGCGCACAGTCGCAGTACCACCTGATAACAGCTGCCGATGAAGACGTCCGCAAAGCGAGCAGCGCGTTCGCGCTTTCGCTGCTTACGCTACGGCGCGATCGGGCGCTGCTTCGTAACGGCTATGTCGCACAGAACATCGTTGATGGCGATGTTACCAACGTCGCCGTGACGCGCGATGCGCTCGTGGCCGCGCAAACGGCAGCGAAGACCTCGAGGCTGACCAGCACCCGAGCACTTACCAAGCGGGAAGCTCGGCCGCACAGGCTACCGGAGCCGTTGCCGCGCAACGCGCTAGCGTCGCTGCGGTTCGCGCCGCCGCCGCCGCGGTTCGGCAGGCACAGATCAACCTCGACCACGCAATTATTATCTCGCCCGTTGATGGCACCGTTATTCAGCGCAACGTCTCCGTCGGCCAAACCGTGGCCGCCGCATTACAAGCGCCGACGCTCTTCACCATTGCGAAAGACCTCGGAAAGATGGAGCTCGATGTCGCCGTCGGCGAGCCTGATGTCGGTGCGGTTCGTATTGGCCAGCGCGTCTCGTTCTCTGTACTCGCCTATCCCGGGAGAACCTTCGTAGCGAGCATCGATCAGGTTCGCCAGAATCCGACGATCGTGAATAACGTTACGACGTACGATACGGTTGCGTTTCCGAGCAACCGCGATGGTGCTTTGCGACCGGGAATGACCGCCAACGTACAGATAACGGTCAAGAGCTATCCCAACGCAACGGTTCTGCCGCTCGCCGCGCTCCAGTGGCGGCCGAGCGCCGCGATCGCTAAGCGATATCATGTGATCGCGACGCCGAGCGGCGGAGAGGGCATCCCCGCTGCATCGTCGGCATGGGGAGCCACCGGAGAGTCGACGAGCTTTGCCGTGTCCGTTGGTGCACGCGCTCGTTGCTACGTACTCGATGGCGACACTTTGCGAGGCGTCAACGTAACCGTGCTCGCAATCGACGGAACCCGCGTCGGAATTAAGAGCGCATCGGATCATCCCAATTCCGGCGATCGCGTGGTCGTCGACGCGCCGTGACGCCCACTATCCAGACGCGTGACCTAACCAGGCTCTTTACGACCGGAAAAACCGTGTTGGCAGCGGTCGACCACGTCACTTTCGCACTGCAGCCCGGAGAGTTCGCCGCGATCATGGGGCCTTCGGGCTCGGGCAAATCGACGTTCATGAACCTCATTGGCTGCCTCGACCGTGCGACCTCGGGTAGGTATGCGCTCGACGGTACCGATGTGTCTACTTTGAGCGCCGACCAGTTGGCCGCCCTGCGGCGGCAGGAGCTGGGATTCGTTTTTCAACAATACAACCTGCTTCCGCGCACAAGTGCGCTCCAAAATGTCGAACTGCCGATGGTGTACGCCTCCGTGGGGCCGGCCGAACGGCGTACGCGAGCCCGTCAAGCCCTAATCGATGTTGGTCTCGACGAAGACCATCACCGCTCAAATCCCCACGAGCTCTCCGGCGGCCAGCAGCAGCGCGTCGCCATCGCTCGCGCACTCGTCAATAATCCGCGGCTGATGCTCGCCGACGAGCCGACCGGCGCGCTCGACTCGAAAACCTCGGCCGAGATCATGAAGCTTTTCTTGCGCCTCAACCGAGAGCGCAACCTTACAATCCTTATGGTGACCCATGAGCTCGATGTGGCACGGTACTCCAATCGAATCGTCTCCTTCCTTGACGGCCGGATCGTCAGCGACGAGCCGGTAGTTCGGGCCGCAGCGGCGTCGTGAACCTTCAGTCCGCCGTCGGCGTCGCGCTCCGCGCACTCCTGCTCAATCGGGAGCGTTCGCTTCTCACCGTGCTCGGGATCATCATCGGCGTCGCGGCCGTGATAGTGACGGTGGCAATCGGTGCGGGAGCCCGCGCGAGCATCGAATCGACGATCGGTAGCCTCGGCAGCAACCTTGTCGTGATTCTTCCCGGAAGCACCGCGACCGGCGGAGTAAACGTTGGGATCGGATCGGCCTCGACGCTAACGGTCGGCGACGGACTGGCCATCGCGCAGCAAGTCCGACACGCCGCGGCTGTGACGCCTCTGGTGGTGCTGCGCACGCAGCCCATCTCGCAGTATAGCAACTGGCAGACGTCCGTCGCGGGTGTTTCTCCGGCGTGGCCATTCGTGCGTAGCTGGGCCGTCGGCTCGGGATCGTTTTTCAACGATACCGACGTCGACACAAGTGCAAAAGTCTGCGTGATCGGAACCACGGTTCAGACTCAACTCTTTCCAAACGACGAAGATCCGGTCGGCCAGATGGTCGAGATCAATAACGTGCCCTTCCGTATCGTCGGTGTGCTCACATCGCACGGCCATAGCATGATTGGAACGGATCAAGACGACGTCATCGTAATTCCTTATTCCTCCCTGCTGCAGCGTCTCTCTACGTCGGCAAATGGCCCAGATATCGTAGGAGCGCTGGCTGTTTCAGTCGACGCATCCCAAAATGTGACGCGCACCATCTCCGCGATTTCTCAGTTGTTGCGAACGCGCCATCGGATCGTCCCGCCCCACTCCGACGATTTTCAAGTGCGCGACCTGGCCGACATCGCGCGAGCTGCGTCGGCGGCGGGAGTGATGTTGCAGATCCTACTCGCCTCGATTGCGACGGTTTCGCTGATAGTCGGCGGGATCGGCATCATGAACATTATGCTCGTCTCCGTTACCGAGCGGACCCGTGAAATTGGCCTGCGTATGGCAGTTGGAGCGCCCGCCCAAGCGATTCTCCTACAGTTCCTCGTCGAATCCGTCGTTCTTTCCGTCGTGGGGGGCGGTATCGGCATCGTCGTTGGCGTGATTGCTTCGGGAATCGCCGCACACTTCGGACACTTTCCATTTACCGTGTCGATTCCGACAGTTTTTCTAGCTCTACTCTTTTCTGCTGCCATCGGGATTGGCTTTGGGTTCTATCCGGCGCGCAAGGCAGCCCATCTCGACCCGATCGTAGCACTCCATGCCGAATAGTACTAGAACGTGGCACGTTTTGGCACGAGGGGGAAGCGCTCGAAGCCTATCCAGCCGGCGAATGACGGATCGGCCGACCGTAGAAGAGCCCCTTTGCGAACTCGACAAGTGAGAGGTACGTAACGGTCATCAAGCCAAGGGCCGCGAAAAACGGCAAAGGGAGCGGCACAAAGCCTAGTACCTGTGCGACGGGCCTTAACGATAGAAGTGTTCCGATCGCAACGATGGCAAGAGTCGTCGTCGCCAATTGCCAGCTCGGGCGTGGCGAAAAACGGAATGCGACGGGTACGAATCAAAAAAATCACGAGCGACTGCGTTGCCAACGATTCGACGAACCAGCCGGTCCGGAACAGCTGGGAACCGGCGTGAAAGAGGAAGAACATGACGCCGAACGTTACAAACGTCGAAAATCGACGAAATTGGCCCAAATACCAGCATAAACCGCTGTATATAAAACGCATGTCCCAGTGAGCCGGTCGCTGCAGCTGCTCTTCATCGACGTGATCGGTCGGAATGTTCATTTCGCTTATATCGTAAAGCAGGTTGTTTAGTAATATCTGCGAGGGTAGCATCGGTACGAAAGGCAAAAAGAGCGATGCGCCGGCAGCGCTAAACATGTTTCCAAAGTTCGAGGACGTTCCCATCAAGACGTACTTTGTGGTATTAGCGAAGATCCGGCGGCCCTCACTAACTCCGTCAGCTAATACTCCGAGGTCCTTTTTGAGGAGGACGATATCCGCGGCGTCTTTGGCAACCTCGGCGGCCGAATCGACCGAAATGCCTACGTCGGCGTCGTGGAGCGCGACCGCATCGTTGACTCCGTCACCCAAGAAGCCGACGTCGGCTCCCTTGGCGCGCTGTAACTCGATAATCCGCGATTTCTGATGCGGTGTGACACGGGCGAAAATCGTCGTGGCATCGAGTGCCTCCGCGAGCTGCACGTCGCTCATTGCCGCGATGTCCTCACCGCTCAGGGTCTCCGCCACAGCGATGTTGAGGGCACGACAGACGACCAGCGCAGTGCGAGGGCTGTCCCCGGTCACGATTTTTACGCGTATGCCGAGCTTTGTTAGTCGCTCAACGCTTCCCGCCGCGTCCGCCTTTGGTTCGTCGGCAAAAGTCAGGGCGCCAAGTGGCGTGAGCTCGCGTCCCTCGGTAGCCTACGCCTGGAAACTTCGCCGGATCCTTTCGGTGCCGCCATCGCGGACAGCTACCTCCTCCCCGCCCTCCGCCACGGTGACTCCGGCCCGCCCTTCGTGACGCTGCGCTTGTCGCGACGTCGCGGCGCCGTACCCCCAGTGACGCTTGACTGCGGCCAATGCCGGCCAAGGCAGAGGACGGGAAGCTTGTTTCAAGCGGTCCAGTTATTTCGTCATACCTAAAAGGGCTCCTCGGCAAGGCTAAATAATCTATTAGCCGTGCCTTACTAGCGCGGGAGATCTTCGATATCGACCCTTGTAAAGATGGCACTCATGCCGAGGCAGGTGCCGCGGCGGTGTCCGAGTAGGCGAACTCGGATTCCCGGCATCTCTGGGGGCTAGCGAAGCCGTGGTGGGCCGTTAGTCTCCGGAGTGCTGTTGGCCGGGGCTATTTATTTCGGCCTTACCGCGCCACTCCGCGAGCACGTCGCCCGCTTCGATGTGCAGTTCCGCGCCGCGCCAGCGCACCGCTTTTCCGGTGAGCCCACAAGCCCATACGGCGAATCCGAAAAGATCGCGTGGCAGCACCAGCCATGGCGGAGCAGTTGCGACGCCGAACACGCGCCCGGAGATGCGCTGCAAGGCGATGCGCGCAACTATTGCAACGAGAAGTGCCGCTACACGTTTCAAACGTGGCGCGAGGATCAATGCCAGCAGCGCGAGCGGCACCGGATAGGTGAGGAACATGCCTGCGTAGCCGGCCGGCCGCACCCCCCGAATCGTCCGATGCCAGCGCAGCTCGTGGTTCCAGAGCGCCGCGAGCGTCGGATCGGTCACGATCGTTCGGATGACGTAGCGCGAGATCACGACGCGCAAACCGAGTGCGGAAACTTTATTTCCCAGCATGAAATCGTCAGCCAGGTGGGGCGCAAGCGCTTCGAAGCCGCCGATTGCGGAGAGAACTGCCGAGCTCACCGCATTCGTCGGGCCGAGGCAGTGTCGCGGCGACCCGAAGAGTTCATTGACGAGCACCGATGGGATAAATTGCTCGTTGATGAACATCGCCCCGAGTTTCGCCGAGAACGTGCCGTGCGGATCGCCCGCGAAGAGGCAGGTTACCGCACCGACTCCAGGCCGGCGCAATGGTGCCGTGACGGAGCGGACATACGCTGGATCGACCCGCGTGTCGCTGTCAGCCAGGATCAACACTTTATGGCGCACGAGCCGCATCATCGAGAGTACGTTTGCGAGCTTGGGGTTTAGCGCGCTGGTAACTTCGCCGACGTTGATCTCGATGTTCCGATCGGGAAGCGCGGCCGCCACGCGCTGCGCAATTGCCAGCGCGCGATCGTCGGCGCGCGCTACGCCAAGGACGAGCTGACAGCCAGGATAGTCCTGCAGCGCAAACGAACGCAGATTTTCCTCGAGATCTGGCTCGTCACCATGCAGGGGCACGATCACGCTAACCGGCGGCAGGTCTTCGACGACGTCCGGCTCAGGTTTGCGCCGTCCGAAACGGGCAACGCATACAATTGCGACGGTTGCATAACCAATAGCCGCGACTGTAGCAATATCGAGCGCCGCCGTCAGGACACGCGCTAACTTCACGCGACGCGATTCGCTAACCGTAGGAGGCGGCCTTTTTTTGTATGCGAAGGAAATTGTTGTGAACGCGGGGTCTCGATGAAGCCCAACTGGACGATAACGGCAGTCACCTACGGCATCCGCCAGGCCTACCTTCTCTTCAAGTTCCGGGTCCGCCAGTGGGGTCATCTGCCGGAAGACCGCGGGGCGACGGTGCTGATCACTAATCACCAGCACATAGACGAAGGGGAAATGGTGACGGCGCGAACGTTTCTTCTGCACCCGTGGAAGCCGCTGGTCATGTGCAATTCCCGCCGCACCTTCGAGACGGGATTCATCGCCGCGGAGTTGCCCTGGACCGCATGGTTTACCCGCGGCGTGAATCTGAGCGGCTTCTGGGGCGCTTACGGCATCTTCCCTATCGAGAACCATCTCTTCTCGCGGCCCCTTATCAGCCTGGCCGAAGAGTTGCGCGCCGCACATGGAGATCTGCCGCTGCAAGCGATCTTTCCGCCCGAGACACTCGAGCCGCTGGGCCTCCAAGCACGCGTCATAAGCGAACTTTGGAAACCTGCCGACTTCATGCGGGCCCGCGCTTGGGTCAAAGTTGCGAAACTCAAGCCGCCTTACCGGCGCGAAGTGATCGAGAACCTCCGCGTCGTGACCGAACGCGATATCGCCGCGATCGTAGAGCGCGTGCGAACGGGCGCGACATTTTACATTACACCCGAAGGGGACTTCAGTCGCGATGGCCGCATGCATTCGATGCGCGGGGGAGTCGTCGAGGCCCTCGCGCCCTTTGCCGACCTGTGGCTCTGCGCGATCGCATACGACCCGTTCCGGGGCGGCCGGCTCTCAATGCTCTATCGGGTGCTCCGGCCTTCCGACGAAACCGACATCGGAACGTCGCTGGCGGCGGCTCGGCCGATCACGACCTCGGCGCTTCTGGCCACGTTTCTACTCGGTGGTACGAAAACGTTCGCAGCCCAGGATGCAGTGCGCGCGGTTCGCGAGCAGCTCGATTCGCTACCCGCGAACGTCTTCGTCGATCCAGAATTGCGCAGCGCGCCGGACGCAGCAGTCGTCGCCGCGCTTGCGACCCTTCGAAAGCGCGGTACTCTAGCCGCGCACGGTGAACGCTACGAACTTACCGCACACCGGAGCGACGAGAGGTTCCCGCACATCCCCGATATGGTCGTATTCCAAAGAAACATGCTCGAAGAGACGCTTGCGTCCGCAGAACGGCTCGGGAGGCCCGTCGCGCCGTCTTAGGAGGCTACCGCTTCGACGCGGCGTTCGCCGGCCTGGACTCGGCGTGCCCGCAAGTAACCGAAAAACTCGCCACCTTCGCGCAAGCGCCGGACCATCATCTGCCTGCTCGTGACCATCTCGGCGACGATCTTTGCAATCTTTTTCGGCCGGAAGTAGAACTCGCGGTACATCCGTTCCACCGAGTCTTCGATCTCGGCCGTCGAGAGCGTTTCGTAGCGTAAGGTCGACGTCTGGATGCCCGTTCCGGAGACCAAGTCGTCGCGCGCAAACCAGCCGTTTGCCAGCGCTTGATCGTAGAGCTCCGTTCCCGGGTACGGCGAGGCGATCGAAACCTGAATCGTGTGGGGGTCGAGCTCTTTTGCGAACTCGATCGTTTCGCGAACAGTCTCGGGAGTGTCGACCGGCAAGCCGATAATAAACGTGCCGTGAACCTTGATGCCCAAAGAATGGCAGTCTTTCATGAACTTGCGCGCCATCTCCAGCTTCAGACCTTTTTTGATTCGATAGAGAATCTCTTGGTTGCCGGACTCGAAGCCAACGAGTAAGACGCGTAAACCGTTGTCGCGCAGGATCTTGAGCGTGTCGTATTCGACGTGGGCGCGGGCGTTGCAAGCCCAACTGAGCTTCAAACGCTTCATATGCTTGCTCAACTCGATCGCGTAGCCTTTTTCGTTCGTCAGCGTGTCGTCGTCGAACATATATTCGCGAACTTTCGAACCAAAGATCGCCGTCGCTTCATCAAGGTCGCGACCGACCGCCTCGGGGCTCTTGTGGCGGAAGATGTGGCCGCCGATCGTTTGCGGCCACAGACAGAACGTACACTTTGCCGTGCAGCCGCGGCCGGTATACCACGAAACGTACGGGTGCAGCAGGTAGCCGTTGTAGTATTTCGTGACGTCGAGATGCTCCGCGTAGACGGGTAGCACGCTGGGCATCGCGTCCCAGTCGTGGATTTGGGGACGTTCTTCCGTCCGTTTTAACTCACCGTCGGCATCTCGATATGAAAGGCCAAGGATCTCGTCCCAGGGCCGCCCTTCGGCAAGCTCCTTGCACGTGTAATCGAACTCGTTCCGGCAGACGAAATCGATGATCTCGTTCTCGCGCAACGTCTGTTCCGGAAGCACGGCCACGTGCGCACCGATGAAACCAACCTTTACAGCGGGGTTCTGGGCCTTGAGCCGCCGAGCACACTCGACATCGTTGGGAAGCGACGGCGTGCTGGTGTGCATGATCACGAGATCGTGGTCCTTGGCGATCGCCAGCACGTCCTCAATCGTCTGACCGTGAGGAGCGGCATCTACCAGCTTGCTACCCGGCACGAGTGCGGCAGGTTGAGCCAGCCAGGTCGGATACCAGAACGAGGTTACCTCTCGCTTTGCTTGGTATCGCGCGCCCGCGCCGCCGTCAAAGCCGTTGAACGAAGGTGGGCTCAGGAACAGGGTTTTCAAAGACGATTTCCTCCTGGGTTTCAAGGTCGCAACTCCCTCGCGACCGCTCCCTATCCCTTCTCAAAGCAAGGCGGGCTTTGCCCGGCGTCCCGGTACCGAGGTCCTTATGCTCCTGGAAGTTAACGAATCGGCGATCGCGCTACGCGGAAGTGAGTGTATGAAACGTCGGCGACTGCCCCTTGCGGCGGCGCTCGTTACCCTGGCAGTCCATCTTGCCGGCAATCCGCATTACGGCTTCTTCCGCGACGAGCTGTACTTTATCATCTGTGGCTTTCACCCGGCGTGGGGTTATGTCGACCAGCCGCCGGTCGCGCCGCTTCTGGCCGCGGGCTCTCAGCTCTTCGGCCACTCGCTCTTTCTCCTGCGTCTGGTTTGCGCGCTGTTTGCCGCGGCGTCGGTCTACACCACCTGCCTATTGGCGGCCGAGCTCGGCGGTGGTGCGTTTGCGCTGTTTTTCGCCGCACTAAGTGCGGCGCTCACGCCGGTCCTCATGGATTTCGGAACGAAGCTGTCGGCCGACATCGTCGGATTGTGGCTCTGGCCGCTGGCCGCGCTATACGTGCTGCGCCTCGTCAAGGGAGCCGACCCGCGCTGGTGGCTGGCCGTCGGAGCGATCGCGGGTATCTGCGTGGAGAGTAAGTACACGTTCATCTTCTTTGCAATAGCCATCGTCTTTGGTCTGCTCGTGCTTCCGCAGCGGCGCGTTCTCTTTACCCCGTGGTTCGCGGGCGGCGTTTTCGTTGCGGCGCTCATCGCGCTGCCGAACTTCCTGTGGCAAGCCGCGCACGGCTTTCCGATGTGGACGCTGCTGCGCGCCGCAGCGCAGTATAAAGACGTCTCGCTCACACCACTGCAGTTCCTCGTTACTCAGGTACTGATCACCTATCCGCTGCTTGCGGCGGTTTGGCTGATCGGGTTGGTAGCGCTGTTGCGCCGCTGGGATGCGCGGTTTTTGGGCATCGCGTATCTCGCATTGATCGTCCAAATGATCGTCCTGCACGCAAAACATTACTACGCCGGCGACGTCTACCCGATACCGATTGCTGCTGGTGCGGTCACGATCGAAGCATGGACGGCGCGCGCAACCCTCTGGCGCCCCGTGCTCGCGCTCTACGCGTTGATTGCCGGGATTGCGCTCGTTCCGTTGCTGATGCCGGTTTTGCCGGAGCGCACGATGTCCGCGTACGACCGCACGCTTCAAACGATGCTCGCGCAAGAAGTGAATCTGGCCGTCACCGAACACACGCAGATCGGCAACTTGCCTCCCGATTGGGCCGACATGCACGGCTGGCCGGAACTCGCGCGAGCCGTCGCGGGAGTCTACAACTCGCTGCCCCCACCCGAGCGCGCGCAAACCGCGATCCTTGCAAGCAACTACGGTGAGGCCGCCGCGCTGGACTTTTTCGGAGCGCCGTACGGCCTGCCGCCGGCGCTATCCGGTCACAATCAGTATTGGGTCTGGGGCCCACGCGGCTACAGCGGCAACGTGCTCATCGACGTACACGGAGACTGCGAAAGTAAGGCGCACCTCTTTAGGACGCATCGCGTCGTCGCGCGTTTCTCCAACCCCTGGGGGCGACCGTTCGAGAACGGCTTTCCGATCTCGCTCTGCCGCGGAATCACCATGCCGCTGAACGTCTATTGGCCGAAGCTTCGCCGGTTTATATGAGGCGGCCGCGTGTCAGTTGGCCAGGGTCTGTCGCGAATCTCATCAACTCTTAGCCGTTCGCACCGAATTACGCCGGGCAGCGCCGGCGGCATTGTGGAAGGCCCGAGTCACTGTGTCGACCTTTGTGCGAGCGCTCGCCGCCTTTTCTGCCTTTTGCCTCTTGCCGGTAACAGGGTGGCCAGCCACGCTCTCACAGGAGGACCGTTGGGAAATCCAGGTTGGCCAGCAGCGCTATATGGAGTACGTGCAGCGCGGCGAAATCGTGTCGCCCGGGTCGCATCTCTATCGGACGCTCGCCCCGATTGGGAACGCGATTGCTGCCGTTGCCAACCGGCAATACTTTACGCCGTTTCATTTCATATTGCTGAACGAAGAGACGCCAAACGCATTTTCGATGCCGGGCGGTAACGTCTACTTGACGATCGGCTTGCTATCGTTTCTCAAGAATCGAGACCAGCTCGCCGCCGTAATGTGCCACGAAGTCAGCCACGACATCCACCACGATATGTATGCGGTCTACCAAGAGACGCAGGGCGGTCGATCACCGCAAGATCCGAACGCGCTCGCCTACGAACGCAGCGCTGAAAGGAACGCCGACCGCGCCGGCGCTTACTTGTGCGCAAAGGCCGGATTTAATCCCTGGGGGATGGTGTGGAACTTCAGGCAGCACCGTGAAGCGATGAGCGTAAGCAGCAGCGGCGGCACCGATCATCCGAGCGACGCGCAGCGCGAGGCCGACCTCATCGCTTTGTTCGAAAGCCACAAAGCGACGTTCGGAAAATTTAACAACGACGTCGCCAGCGCGATCCCGCTGGGGGTACCGCGCCAAATGGCGCAAAGTCAATCGGAAAATCCGCAGTACGCGCAGCAACGGTACTATCCGCAGTACCAGCAGCAGCCGCAGTACCAGCAGCAGCCGCAGTACCAGCAGTATCCGCGGTATCAGCAATATCCGCAATATCAGCAATATCCGCAGCAGCAATATCCGCAGCAGCAGTACCCGCAGTACCCGCAGTATTCCCGGCCCCCGCCTTGCTACCCGGGCTGCTAGCGTGGCGGATTCGGTAGGGACTTAGTCTAGGGGCCGTGCCTCAACCGTAAGCCGCTGTACCTCGGCGCGGCTAACGTCAGTTACCTCCGCCACCGAGCCGCCAATGGTGAAGAGTTTTTGCAGCTCCGTCACCTCAAACAGACGCCGGACCTGGCTGTTAAGGGCGACCAGCACTAACTCGGCTCCGCGCTGCCGGGTAGCATTGTGAAATGCGACCAAGCATTCTAGGACGCTCGAATCAATATAGTCCGTTCTTTCCAGATCGACGACTACAACGGCGGCGCCGGCAGCGATCGCAAAGGCGTCCTTTAAGCGCTGGCGTTCGGCAACGTCAAACTCGCCTTCCAGCCGGACAATAAAAGCGCTCGGCGCTTCAGCCCAAGCGCGTCCGCCGTCGATTGATCTCATGTCTCATTCCCTCCAAACTTCCGGTTTCTCAGAGAGCACAAAACGGAAATCTCGACGCGCTATTCCTAATAAGATCGGCAAGTTCCTTCAACGTCCGGGCCGCCGGCCGCGCGAACCTAGTGCCTCGGAGATTATTTACGGCTCACACTCCGCGATAGCGGAACTGCCCCGATTGCCATGCGCACGTGCTCCGATCCCGCATAACGAAGTCCTCGCAGCCGTCAACCTCGGGGTTGAAGTCGGTGTTACGCGCCTTGGTCGCGGGCCAGTCGACGGCAGGATCTTGGCGGGCTGCGGCCCGCGCCTTCACGTAAGAAAACTGCGGGCTCTTCGTTAATGCGTTAAGGGCCTGTGCCAATCGCTGTGCATCCGTCACGTCGCTAAGTATACACGATCGCGCGATCCGGTTTGAATGAGCGCCCCCGGCGCATCGAGAAAACCAGGGCCATGGACCATCGCGCCCTACAACCCGTTCTGCGGCGCCTGAGCGTCGCGGCTTTTGCCGCCCTCGCGGCCTTCAGTTCGCTGCCGGCCTTCGCATCGGAAGACTCCGCCGTGGTCGCAAAGATCCACCAGTTTATTGACGGCTTCAATCGCGGCGATGCCAAGACGGCACTCGCGGCATGTGCCCCAAGCGCGTCGATCATTGATGAGTTCCCGCCGCACGAGTGGGAAGGCGATCACGCGTGCGCCGATTGGGCCAACGCCTATGCGGCCGACGCAAAGCGCGCCGGCATTACCGACGGGATCGTGACGCTCGGCGAGCCGTGGTACCTCAGCGTGACCGGCGCACGCGCCTACGCCGTGGTCCCAGCGAAGTACGCGTATAAAGAGCACGGCAAGCCGATCACCGAGCAGAACTCGATCTTTACCGTTGCCCTCAAGAAGACGTCAACGGGCTGGCTGATCACCGGCTGGGCGTGGTCGAAGCACTGACCGAAGATAGTCGCCTCAGCGCTTTCGGTTATAAGCAAGAACTCTCCCGAGTACTTTCGCTTTTCGATAATTTCTCGGTAGCCTTTAGCTATCTGAGCCCGATGGTGGGGATTTATTCTCTCTATACGCTCGGGCTGGGCACCGGCGGTCCGCGCTACATTTGGACGATTCCGATCGTCGTCGGACTGATGCTCCTCGTCGCCCTCGTCTTCGGCGAGCTCGCCAGCGAATATCCGCTCTCGGGCGCGCTCTACCAATACGGGAAGTATTGCGTCGGATCGCGCTACGGCTGGTTCATCGGATGGATCTACGGCTTCGCGCTACTGGCTACGGTCGCATCGGTGGACTCGGGCGCCGTCGGCTACG
>DATAPM010000147.1:0-3042 GCA_036265225.1 Vulcanimicrobiaceae bacterium | reverse complement strand
CCACCCGCCAGTAGGATGAACGGAACGCCGGGCGCCATCGCCATGAGGAGCAGGCCGGCGGCAACGGAGTCAGTCAAATGATACGCATACGCGACCAGCACACCTAACGCCGGCACGATGACGAAATTCGCCATCAGCGCGCGTAAAAGAACGCCGACCCGTTTGATCGTGTCAATCATAGCCGCGCGGTTCATCAGCAGTCCGGCAGTGAACGTCAGCGAGACCAGGAAAATTAGCGGGACGACTTTCTGCAGCGTCATTAGGGCTGAGACGCTAGCCGCTCAGATCCCCGAGCCACCTCAGCGCGCTGCGACTTGGAAGAAAGCAATACTCGCCTCCGCGCGTGACGACGGACCGCGGTACGCCCTTCATTTTGTAGCAAGGTTTTTCCAGAATCGCTCGAGACTTTCGTCTCCACCAAAGAGCGTTGTAAAGATGGTTGAATCGGCCAGCAGAATATCGCCGGCGCGATCGCCGGCGGGCCGCATCCACAAAAACATGTTGAACTCGCGGTTCCCCGCGTCGGTAAATGGATGCGGCTTGGACGTGTCGATCTGCTGTCGCGCCAACACGTGGATCGCATTCGGGTCGTCGGCGGTGACGGCATAGTGCGGCAGATGCATGTGAAAAACAAACGTGCTCACGCCATCGAGCCAACCGCGACGGTCCAAGTCGCCGCTGGTCGAAAGCGGAAGGGTTCTGGTCGTCCCCGGATGCGTTGCCGGCCGCAGCCCCCAGCGGTTTTGCACCGGTACGCCGAGACCGGCCATAAGCGAGGGGGTGTACGAGCCGAATCGCTGCTGGCGGGGAACCAACGGATCGCCATGGTGCGCGTACTCCATGTTGCGTTCCTTGAGGTCAACGGAGGCGCCGACGTCGTGGTGCGGTCCCAGAATTAGGCACGTTCCTTCGCGAGCGAGAAAGGCTCGAAGAGCCTCAATCTCTTCGGGTGCGGCTTCTTCTTCGGCGACCATGTGATCGAGCCCGAATATCATCAGGGTATCGGTGTCCGCCAGGATCCGTTCGTCGATCGGCAGCCTCTGCCCAGCCTGATCGACGCGTTGGTAGACGGCCACCGGCCGGCCCGTTACTTCGCCCGCGACGCGTTGAAAACTCAGAAGCGAAAGATGGAACAGCTCTAGCGTCCCCTCGATGCCCTGAAGGAACATCCGTTGCGAGTATGCTTCCGTCTCGTAGGCAGGCCATGCCACGCGACGCACTTCGGTCATCGTAGAAAAACGGTTATCCAACTCTCTGACGTCGCGATTCGATTCCCAGGGATAGCTCCAGGTCCAATAGACGCTGAACCGTCGATTTGCTTTGGAGTACTTTCGCGGTATGTGAAGCTGGTTATACGTTCGACCGGTCGTAGTCATGGCATTTCGTCGAGCATGTTGCTCAGCTACTGCTTCCTCGTTAATGGTTTGAACTTTGTTGCGAAAGAATGCAGCTTCGTGTCTGTGCTCGACCCCACCTAGGTGATAAACTAGTTGGCAGATGGTGCCTTCACCAACGCCCGCCCCAGTAGCTTCGCGACTCCCGGTGCACGCCATTCCTTGCGGCGGCCATGCATAACGGAACCGCCGGCTTCAGTTATCTAATGGGCTATAGCCAGGCTCCGGCGCAATGACCGCGGCGCGAGAATTTGACGTAGTCGTAATCGGGGCCGGCCCCGCCGGGACCGCGGCGGCGCTGCGCGCCGGCGATTTCGGCGCCAAGACGGCGCTGATCACGCGCGGCGCCTTCGGCGGAATGGCCGCAAACGAAGGGCCGATCCCCGTTCGAGTCTTGGCGCATGCAGCGCGCTTAGCACGCGAAGCACGGCAGTTGGCCGAGTACGGCATAAGCGTGGAACGGCCAATGCTCGACTACGCGCGGTTGCTGGAACGGGCGCGAGCGGTCGTGGGCGACGCGCGCCGCCACTCCACGCTGCTCGAGCAAATCGAAAACGCCGGCGTCGAGCTCTTCGAGAATGCTGGAACGGTGGAATTTGCCGACGCCAATACGGTCGGAAGCGTCTCGGCGCCGATGTTGCGCGCCCGGCGATTCGTCATTTGTTCCGGCGGGGTCAGCCGCGCGCTCCACGTCCCCGGCGCGGCATTGATGGTTACTCCCGCTGACGCCTTCTCATTAACGGCCGTTCCGAAATCCATGATCGTCGTTGGTGCGGGCGCGACCGGCGCACAGGTCGCGTCGATCTTCAATGCGCTCGGTTCGTCCGTGGCCATCTGTCAGGCCGGTCCTCGGATCATCGCGAGTGAAGACGCCGAAATTTCCGACGCGGTTGCTGCCGCGTTTCGTGAAGACGGTATAACGATCCATCAAGGCTTCGGCAGAATCGAACGAATAGATCCCGCTCCGAGTGGCGTCAGCGTGACTCTAGGCGGCGCCCAACAGCCACCCCTCGAGGCCGAGTTCGTCGTCTGCGCCGTCGGCTGGAAGGCCGATACGGACGCACTAAACTTAGAGCGGGTGGGCGTCGGAACCGATGCGCGCGGTTTTATCGAGGTTGACGACTCACTTCGCACGAGCGCACCGCACGTTTATGCAGCCGGCGACGTCGTCGGCCGATCGATGCTCGTTCCGCCTGCCGTCCACGAAGGATTCGTTGCCGGAAACAATGCCGCAGGGGCCGAGCGTCTCACGATGCCGGGCGGTGTCGAGCCGATCGGCAGTTTCACCGATCCCGAGTATGGGAAGGTCGGGTTAACTGAGGAGCAAGCCGGCGCAGAGTACGATACGGTCGTAGCACACGCATCGTACGCCGAAACGACGCGGCCGATTATCGATGGACGGACTCGTGGATTCTGCAAGCTCGTTATCGATCGCAGCACGCGCCAAATCCTAGGTTGCCACATCGTTGGCGAGCGGGCCGTCGAAGTAGCCCAAATGGCAGCAATCGCGATGACCGGCGCCATGACCGTCGATACGATTGCCCGTATTCCCCTCTCGTATCCAACGTACGCCAACGTGTTCGGTCGCGCGGCTCTGCGTGCGATCCGAACCCTGGGGACTACTGCCGGGCCATTATCATATTAAGAA
>DATAPM010000146.1:0-2740 GCA_036265225.1 Vulcanimicrobiaceae bacterium | reverse complement strand
GCGCCGTCGAGCGATTGCTATTTTAGACCCGCGACCCGGCGCCCGCATCCTCGACTGCTGCTGTGGAACCGGCGACCTCAGCTTCGGCTTGCTGCGCACCGATCGAACGCTGCAGATTACCGGGATCGATTTCTGCGCGCCGATGCTCGAGCGTGCGCGCGAACGCGCCCGCCGTGGGAACCAGAACCGCGTCGAGTTCGTGGAGGGCGACGTGATGGCGATGCCGTTCGCGGACGAGAGCTTCGATGGAGCGACGATGGGTTTCTCGCTGCGCAACGTGGTCGACCTGGACGGCACTTTACGCGAGATTCGCCGCGTGCTTCGCCCCGGTGGACGATTCGTGAATCTTGACGTAAGCAAGGCGCCGAATCGCACGTTCAAACGCCTCTTCGACTATTATTTCTACGGCATCGTGCCGATGCTCGGAGGAATCGTCGGCGGTTCGCGACGCGCCTATACGTATTTGCCCAACTCGCTCACGCACCATCCGGACGCGCCCGAGCTGCGCGATCGCTTCACGCGTGCCGGCTTTACGGGCGCAGCGTTCGTGCCCCTAATGGGCGGATCGATCGCCGTGCACTACGGCGTGAAGACATGAGCGCGGTCGAATCGGCGCGCGGCAGGTACGCCGATCTGCACGCGCTGGTCGAGGAGTTCTTCCGCGCCGGCTTTAGCACCGACAACGCGATCATCACCGAGGCGGTGAAACGCATGCTCGCCGCGGGCGGTAAGCGCTTGCGCCCGCGCATCACGCTTCTTGCAGCCGAAGCGTGCGGCGGCGATTCCGTCGATCATCTCCCCCTCGCCGCCTACATGGAGCTGATCCACGTAGCGACGCTCATACACGACGACGTCGTGGACAACGCCCAGACGCGCCGCGGCGTCAACGCCACCGCGGTCGACTTCGGGAACCGCGTGAGCGTGCTGGCCGGCGACTATCTCTTCGCCTGGATATTCAAGAACGTCACGATCAACTATCCGCACCCGATCCCGAACGTGCTCTCGGCGACGCTGGCGGATATTTGCGACGGCGAGGTCTTGCAGCTCCAGGCACTCGGCAACTTAGATCTCCCGCTGGAAACGTACGTTGAGATCGCCCGCAAAAAGACGGCCTCGCTCTTCGCCGCTTCGGCGCAATGCGGGGCGATTATGGGCGGAGGCGATCCGCGCGAAATCGCGGCGCTGCACGAGTTCGGAGAAGCCTTCGGCATCGCATTTCAAATGAAGGACGATCTGCTCGACGTTACCGCCGACGAACGCTCGCTCGGCAAGCCCGCCGCCAACGACTTGACCGAGCGAAAGACGACGATTCCGCTGATCGCCGCTCTGTCGTCGGGCAATGGAAGCTTCCGCGCGGAGGTAAGCCGTTTTTACGACGAGCCGGCGAACGAGGGGATTGCCGCGATCGTTGCCGCGATCGCGCGGGAGGGCGGACTGAGCGCCACTCGCGAGCAGATCGCTCGCTTCGGGGAACGGGCCAAGGCCGCTCTGGAGCCGATTTCGCCGGGCCCGGCGAAAGAGGAACTGGCAATTATTACCGATGCCCTTTTGCAATAGGGCGATATAAAGGATCCAATATCATGACCGCACATCCGCTTCTCGCACTCATCGACGCGCCGATTATTATCGGGATTTTGGTGGTCGGCGCTTTGCTCTTCGGCGCGGACAAACTTCCGAAGCTCGCGCGCAGCGCCGGCCAGGCCAAGCGGGAGTTTCTGGTCGGGCAGGCCGAGGCCGACCAGGCAGTAGCCAAGGCGCGCGAAGAGGCGCGTCAGCGCGACGCCAGGCAGCACGCCGATATCATGGACAACGTCGAGGCCGGCTCGATGTCCGGCGAAGCAATACCGCCACCCACGCCCGGCCGCGGAACCCAAAGCTCCTAACGCTTTGTTGGCGCAGCGACCCGCGCCGGAAAGCGACCAGGCGACGTGGGACCAAAAGGAGATGCCGTTCACGGAGCACCTGCGGGAGCTCCGTAATCGTCTTTTGATCGCTATCGTCACGGTGGGCGGGATCGCCGTCCTGCTCTTTTGGCCGTCGCAGTACGCCATTCGCTGGATGATGCACGAGTATTTCGGCGGCATCGAACTGCACGCGTTCGGTCCGGCCGACGTCATCTTCACCGAGTTCAAGTTCTCGGTGATCGGCGGCATCGTGATCGGGCTCCCGCTGCTGCTCCAGCAGCTCTGGCTCTTCGTCGTACCGGCGATTCATCCACGCACGCGGCGCATGGTTTACGCCTTCATCGTTCCGTCGCTGCTGCTGGCCGCAGCCGGGCTGGCCTTTGCCCATTTCGTGGTGATCCCGCGCGTCATCTCGGCGCTTCTGCACATTACCGATGCGGTCGCGACGCCCACCTTCGGAGTCGCGGCGACGCTCAACTTCGTGATGGTCTTGCTCGCGCTCTTCGCAGTAATCTTTCAAACGCCGATCGTCCTCATCGGACTGGCCCGGCTCGGCATCGTGAGCGCGCGTTCGCTAATCCACTACCGGCGTCATGCGATCTTCGCATTCTTCATCGCCGGCGGACTGGCCGCACCCGACGGTAGTCCGCTGACGATGGCGCTGCTGGCGCTGCCGATGTACGCCCTCTACGAGCTCTCGATCTGGATCATCTATCCGCTGGAGAAACGCTGGCGATCGTCGTCGGTAGGATCGTTGCGAAGCGACTCCCTATGAGCGGCGCCGCGCGAGCTCTCTACGGCGATTTCGTCCGCACCTTCGGTAACGTACTCTTTGC
>DATAPM010000145.1:0-3878 GCA_036265225.1 Vulcanimicrobiaceae bacterium | reverse complement strand
TGCCAAGAGCTGCGTATGTAGCTGATCGCCGCGGCAATTTGTTCGTCGGTGAGCACGCCCTTCCAGCGCGGCATGATGCCGCTATAAGCCTGGCCGTTGACTTCTACGCGTCCGTCGAGACCGTTTTTGACGATGGCAATGACCGCCGTCGGATTGCCGGTGACGACGGGATTCCCGGCAAGCGGCGGAAAGGCGCCGGCGATTCCGCGGCCGTCGGCTTGATGGCAGCTCGAGCAGTTGGCGTCGTAGATCACCGCGCCGTCGCTGGCCGAAGCGGGATTGTTGGCCACCGCCGTCGCGGCGGCGCTGCTCGCCGACTCTTCAGTGGCGCTTTTCGCGCACGCGGCGAAAACCAGCAACGCCGCAAGCCCGGCTGCAAGGCGCTTCACGCCGCGCTCCGCGGCCGTCCGCTCATCGCCCAAACCAACGCCACCAGCAGAAAGTTCGCGACCAGCGAGCTTCCGCCATACGAGACGAACGGAAGGGTTATCCCGGTAAGCGGAAAGAGTCCGATGACGCCGCCGACGATGATGGCCACTTGGAATCCGAGCGTTGCGCCGAGGCCCGTCGCCAAGAGCTTGGCATAGAGATCCGGCTGGCGCAGCGCCGTCGCGAAGATGCGCCGCACGAGGTCCAGGAAGATCGCCAGAATCGCCAGCGAGCCGAGCAGACCAAACTCTTCTGCGAAGGCCGCATAGATATAGTCCGTCCACACGTCGGGGATCAATTCGGGATGGCCGAGACGGAACCCGCTGCCGAAGAGACCGCCGGCGGCGAGAGAGTAATAGGCCTGCGAGGACTGATATCCGGCGCCAAGCGGATCGGAGAACGGATTACGCCAAATCGCAACGCGGGTCTGCACGTACGGATAGTGGTGCAGCGCCCAAAACGCCCCTGCGGCAAAGAGCACCGCGCCAAAGACGACGATGTCCACGCGGCGCGTCGCGACGAAGAGCAGGGTGGCGAACGTCGCCAGCAGCAGCGTCGCCATGCCTAGGTCGCGCTGTAGGAATAAAATCGCGATCGACGCGCCCCAGCCGATGAAGAGCGGGCCAAGATGCTTGACGTTGGCCCGCAGCGACCACGCCCGCGCATGGGCAATCACGTCCGACGTCTCGGCAAGATACGCGGCCAGAAAGAAGACGATGAACAGCTTGATGAGCTCGATCGGTTCGTATTGCACCGGCCCGAATCTGATCCAAAGCCGCGCACCGTTGACCTCTTGACCCAAGACGAGCAGCAGCAGGAACAGAATCAGCGACGCCACGACCCAGAGATACTTGTAGGCCGCAAAACGCCGGAAGTTCGAGAACAGCGGCCCCGCTCCAATGGCTAACGCGAGCGAAAGCAGCAGCCAGAGCTGCTGCTTGTGCGCCAGGTCGGGCTTGAGGCGCGCGACCATCGCCAGCCCCAGCGCTGCCAGCACGATCGCCAGTGCGGGAAGCACGTCGTCGCGCGTTGCGTTCGCCGGCTGCCACAGCACCCAGGCCATCGCCAAAAGGGCGAGCAGCGCCAGCATCCATGGCGGCCCGATCGTTCCCGCGGGCGCAAGACGCAGAGTCAATGCCGACACGCCCAAGGCCAGCAGCATCGGCGCCGCGCGCCGGAGGAAAATCATTCCGCCCGCAGCGACTTCACGATCAAACGCGTCGTGCCGACGTCAATGGCATCGCCCTCGCGGACTTCGATCGATTCGGTGACGCGCCGGCCGTTGAGAAACGTCCCGTTCTTACTCTCCAAATCCTCCACGAAAAGCGTTCCGTCGTGTGCCGCGAGACGCGCGTGCCGGCGGCTGACCTCGGAATCGTGCAGCGCGATGCCGGATCCTCTTGAGCGCCCGATCTCCAGCGGTGCCCGCGCCTCCAGCGAGCGCTGCGCGCCGCGCTCGTAGACGTCCAGCCCCACCTGCATCGGCGTTAGGATGCCGAGTTCGGCGGCGGCGCGAAAGCGCGGCCGCGCGGCCAGCAACGCGACGGCAACTAAAGCGGCGGTTATCTCCAGTGAGCCCAGCCGCATTGCCGTTTCGAAGTTTGCGACGGCAGCGATCGGCATCATACCGCTTCGAAACGCATCTTGGTGTTGCCGAAGAGCAGTTCGTCGCCGTCGCGCAACGCTTCCGACGCAATGCGGCGGCCGTTGACGAAGGTGCCGTTGGTCGAGTCGAGGTCGCGCACCACCGCCTTACCGGCATCGATGGCGATAATCGCGTGCGCGCGCGAAGCGCTGGGATCGACCAAGACGATTTCGCCGTCGTCGCTGCGGCCGATGCGCGTCTTTACGGAGAGCACGTAGACGCCGTCCGGAGGTACGCCCTCGATCATGCGCAGCCGGCACTGCTTCGGCGTGCGTGGCGCCTCCCCGATCTTCACCGAGACGGCGCCGAGCGGAACGCTTTTGCGCGGCGCCATGCTGACCCGCACCTCGCCCTTGAAAGTAACGCCCACTTTATCGGCGAGCTCGCGCAGCAGATCGGCCCATGCGCGCTCGAGATACTCCCGATGTTCGGCGAGACGCCCGTAGTCTTTGGGACTGACGTATACGGCGTAGTTCGACGGAGCGATGCGATCGGCGTCCTCGCCGTGCGCCGCGGTCTCCATCGTTGCAACGAGCTTGCGCGCAATCTGCGCCGGCTCCAAGTCGCTAGGGAAGGTCTTGGCAAACGTCCGCTCGATGAATGCGGCGCAGACCTGCTCTATTTTAGCGAGAAAGCTCATAGCCGCCGCTCGACCCGGGCGATGTAGAAGCCGTCGCGCCCGGCCACGCCCGGCGCAACGATAACGTCGCCGGCCTCGGTGCAAAACGGCGCGTACTCGGCGGGTATCAGTCCACGCTCGAAATTCTCACGCGCCAAAAACCAATCAATCACTTGCGTCGTTTCGCGGGGATCGGTCGAACAAACCGCATAAACGAGCGCACCGCCGGGATGGACGTGACGGGCCATCGCTTCGAGCAACGCTCGCTGGGTCGCCGCAAGTCGTTCGCCGTCGGTGGGCTGCTTCTTCCAGCGCGCCTCCGGATGGCGCCCAACGACGCCGATTCCCGAACAGGGCGCGTCGACCAAAATGCGGTCGAAACGTCGATCCTGTGGAAGAATCTCTGCCGTTGCGTCGCCGGTGACGATCGCCGCCGTGATTCCCGCCTTTTCCAGCCGCCCGGTAAGCGTCGCGACTTTGCGCGCGTCGCGTTCGATGCAGAGCAGGCCGCCGCGGTCACCCATGCGAGCGCCGATTTGCAGCGTTTTATTGCCGCGCCCACTGCAGGCATCGAGAATCGACTCGCCCGGCTGCGGGCCGAGCACGTCGACGGGCATTGCCGAGCTCTCCGACTGCGGCCACCACGCGCCGCCGCCGGAACTCTCGCTCGTGTGGCCGCGCTCGACCAGCAAGACCTCGTCGACGATGGAGCTGCGCCGCGTCTCGACGCCCTGCTCCAGCAACTCGGTTTGCGCTTCTTCGGGGGTACGGCGCAGCGCGTTCACGGCGATGGCGCTCTGTGCCGGCTCGTCGACTGCCGCGCAGATCGCTTCGATCTGGTCGCCGAACACGCTCCGCCATTGGCGCACGATCCACGTCGGTAACGAATATCGCGTTCCGAAATACTCGTCTTCATCGTCGAAGAGTTCGCGGACCGGAGGCGAAGGCTGCGCGCGGAGCAGGTTGCGCAACACGGCGTTGACCAGGTTGGCAAGTCCACGATGTCCGAATCGTTTGGCAAGGTTGACGAACTCGAAGACCGTCGCATGTTCGTCGGCGCGCGTGTAGACGAGCTCGTAGACCGCGAGTCGCAGTATCTCGCGAATGACCGGCGGCAGTTGCTTTGCCTCTGCGAGAAACGGCTCCAAATACCAATCGAGACTGCGCCGCATCTTAATGGCGCCG
>DATAPM010000144.1:0-6362 GCA_036265225.1 Vulcanimicrobiaceae bacterium | reverse complement strand
AAACAGCCGCTGCAGACCGGCGTCCGCGCGATCGACGCGCTGATCCCAATCGGCAAGGGGCAGCGCGAGTTGATCATCGGCGACCGCTCGACCGGCAAGACGGCCATAGCCATCGACACGATCATCAATCAAAAAGGACGCGACGTCTACTGCATCTACGTCGCCATCGGCCAAAAGAACTCGACGGTCGCGGCGCTGGCGCAGATCCTCGAACAGAAAGGGGCGATGGCCTACACGACCATCGTTGCCGTAAGTCCGTCGGAAGCGGCCGCGCTGCGCTGGCTGGCACCGTTTGCCGGCTGCGCGATGGCCGAGGAGCTGATGTACTCCGGCAAAGACGTGCTGATTATTTACGACGATCTCACCAAGCATGCGCAGTCGTATCGCGAGATGTCGCTGCTGCTGCGCCGTCCGCCGGGCCGCGAAGCCTATCCGGGTGACGTCTTCTACCTGCATTCGCGATTGCTCGAGCGCGCCGCGAAACTCTCCGACGAGATGGGCGGCGGTTCGCTCACCGCGCTTCCGGTCATCGAGACGCAAGCCGGAGACTTCTCGGCCTATATTCCGACCAACGTCATCTCGATTACCGACGGCCAGATCTATCTGACGCCGCAGCTCTTCTTCCAGGGCATCCGGCCGGCAGTCGATATCGGTCTCTCCGTCTCGCGCGTCGGCGGTGCCGCCCAGACCAAGGCGATGAAATCGGTCGCGGGCCAACTCAAGCTGGAGCTGGCGCAGTATCGCGATCTCGCCGCATTCGCCAAACTCTCGAGCGATCTTGACAAGGCGACGCAGAACCAGTTGATGCGCGGCGAAAAACTGACCGAGCTGCTCAAACAGCCGCAGTATCAGCCGCAGGCAATGGAAGATCAAGTCGCGATCATTTACGCGGCGAGCAGCGGCTTCGTCAACGACGTTCCGACTGCGAGGCTGCAGAGCTGGGCCTCGGCATTGATCGACTTCCTGCACGCACAGCATCCGGAGATTCCGGAGGCGATCGCCAAGAGCGGGCAGCTTTCAGACGACGTCAAGAAGCAGCTCGACGCCGCGCTCACCGACTTCAACAAGAGCTTCTAGAGAAAAACAAACTCTTGCCGTCCGTACGCGATTTACGCGACCGCATCCGGTCGCTCAAGAACACGCAGCAGATCACCAAGGCGATGAAGCAGGTGGCCGCGGCGAAAATTCGCCGTGCCGAAGCCGCGCGAAAGCGCGCACGCCCCTATGCCGACGCGCTCGGGGAAATGCTGCGCGATCTGATTGCTGCGGTCTCGTCGGTAGACCACCCCTTTATGAAGCCGGGCAAAGAGGGTGCGCCGTCGGGCATCGTGCTGATGACCTCCGACAAAGGTTTGGCCGGCGCGTTCAACGCCAACGTCATCCACGCGGCCGAGCAATATGCTCGCCGGCAAACCGGCGTCCGTTACTACACCATTGGTGTCAAAGCGCGCAACGCGGTTCGTCGCATGGGGTTGACCGACGCGCCGAGCTGGCCTCTGGGAGGGGAATCGAAGCTCGATATCGCGCGCGAAATGGCGCACCGCGTGACGGAAGACTTCACGAACGGAACGATAAGCGATATCGTCTTGGTGTCGCAGCAACTCGTTTCGATGATGTCGCAACGGCCGCGGACGCGCAAACTCGTACCGATCCTGGCCGAAGATCTCAGCGCCCTGACCGGCGACCAAAAGGACGGTTCGAAAAAGCCCAGTGGCGCGATCGAGTTCGCTCCTTCGCCCGAGTTCGTACTCTCCCGTCTCCTCCCCAAATATCTTGAGTTCACCATCTACTCGGCGATGCTCGAAACCGACGCCGCGTTCTTCGCCGCGCAGCTGGTGGCAATGACCAACGCCACCGACAACGCGTCAAAGCTGATCGACGAGCTCACGATCGCCATGAACAACGCCCGCCAAGCCGCCATCACAAAAGAGCTTTTAGAGATCGTCGGCGGCGCCGAGGCATTGGGAGTCGAGTGAGGATGCTAGGCTCCCAGATTTATCGATGCAACCAACGCTAACAAGGAAGCGAAAGAGAAATGGCAGATTCCACCGGTAAAGTCGTTCAGATCCTCGGTAACGTCGTCGACGTCGAGTTTACGCCCGAGACGCTTCCGAAGATCAACGACGCGCTGCGCGTCGGCGTCAACGAAGGTGCGGGCGGCGGAAGCGGCGCCGCATCGAACGGCGATGCGCGTTTGGGCGGTACCGCGATGCAGGCGCGCGAGCTGACGCTGGAAGTGCAGGACGAGCTCGGCGACAATCAAGTCCGATGCTTGGCATTGGGCTCGACCGACGGTTTGGTGCGCGGCGCTGCGGTGCGCAGTCTCGGCGGACCGATTACCGTACCGGTGGGCGAAGGCACGCTCGGTCGAATCTTCAACGTGCTCGGCGAGACGATCGACAGTAACGAACCGGTGACGGCCGCGGCTTACTGGCCGATTCACCGTCCGCCCCCGGCGCTGAAGTACCAGGAACCGACGGCGCGCGTTTTCGAGACCGGAATCAAAGTCGTCGATCTGATGGCGCCATACACGCGCGGCGGAAAGGTCGGACTCTTCGGCGGCGCCGGTGTCGGCAAGACGGTGCTCATTCAAGAGCTCATTCGGAATATCGCGTACGTCCACAAGGGCTTTTCGGTCTTCACCGGCGTGGGCGAGCGCACGCGCGAAGGCAACGACCTCTGGCTCGAAATGAAAGAGTCGGGCGTACTCGCGCAGACGACGCTCGTCTTCGGACAGATGGACGAGCCGCCGGGCGTGCGCTTTCGCGTCGCGCAGACGGGCGTCACGATGGCGGAATACTTCCGCGACGAGCTCGGCGCCGACGTGCTCCTTTTTATCGACAACATTTTCCGCTACATGCAGGCAGGATCCGAAGTCTCGGCACTGATGGGCCGTATGCCGTCGGCGGTAGGCTATCAACCGACGCTCGGCACCGACATGGGCGTGCTGGAAGAGCGCATTACGTCTACGCGCAAGGGCTCGATCACGTCGGTGCAGGCCGTCTACGTGCCTGCCGACGATTACACCGACCCGGCCGTCGCAACGACCTTCGCGCATCTCGATGCCACGACCGCGCTTTCGCGGCCGATCTCGGAGCTCGGCATCTACCCGGCCGTCGACCCGCTGGCCTCGACGTCGCGCATCTTGGATCCGCAGATCATCGGCCAAGAGCATTACGACGTCGCACGCGGCGTGCAAGAGGTTCTGCAGCGCTATCGCGACTTACAGGACATCATCGCCATTCTGGGCGTCGAGGAACTCTCCGAAGACGACAAGATCGCGGTCGCTCGGGCGCGCCGAATTCAGCGTTTCTTCTCTCAGCCGTTCTTCGTCGCCGAACAGTTCACCGGACGCGAGGGTAAATACGTCAAGCTCTCGGAGACGGTCGCGTCGTTCAAGGAGATTCTCGAAGGCAAGGTCGATGATCTGCCGGAAGGCGCCTTCTTCTACGCCGGTACGATCGACGAAGTGCGTGCCAATGCCGAACGGATGTCCCGTGCCTAATACCATTCCGTTTCGGCTCGTCACGCCCCAAGAAGTTGCGTTCGAAGGGCAAGCCGAGTTGGTCATTGCCGTCACGACCGAAGGCGAGGAGGGCATTCTTCCGAGCCACGCGCCGTTTTTGGCCGCGCTCAAGCCCGGCGTGCTGCGAGCAAACGTGGTGACCGAAGGCCAAACTTCGCGGCTGGAGCTGGCCACCAGCGAAGGTTTCATGCAGGCGCTGCCCGATCGAGTCACCGTGCTCGTGGACGAGGCGGTTCGCTTTGAAGACGTCGTCGTCGCCAAGACCCGCGAGGATCTCGCCGAGGCAACTGAGCGCCAGAAGGCCGCCGCGCCGGGCGGCGAGCCCTTCGCGCGCGAGCAGGCTGTCATCGACTTCGCCAACGCGAAGCTGCGGCTTACCGGCCACAGTTAAAGCGGCACCGCTCCCTCGTTGGGCGGGGCGAGCCGCGGCGTCACGCGAAGCGTAAGAACGTCATCATGCTCGATCGGCTCGAAACTACGCTGCGGATTCGCGGCGGCGCGCGCCTGGAGGGCTCCGTTGCAACGCACGGAGCAAAGAACGCCGCGCTGCCGATCATGGCGGCTGCCTTGCTCGCTAAAGGCACGGTTACGCTCCATCGCATTCCGCGCATCACCGACGTTTCGGTTATGTGGTCGTTGCTCGAAGCACTGGGAGCCCGTATCCGTTCGCAGGGCGACAACAGCGTCACGATCGATGCCAGCAACGTCGCTTCCTATCGCGCGCCCTACGCGCTCGTTCGTAAGCTGGCCGCTTCGTTCGATGTGGTCGGCCCGCTGTTGGGACGATTCGGGCAGGCCGAGGTGCCTTTGCCGGGCGGATGCGTGCTCGGCACGCGTGCGACCGACATGCACGAGCAAGCGTTCGTGGCACTGGGATGCGACGTACACAACGCCCACGGCTACCTCATCGCGCGAGCTCGCGAATCGCGTCTGCGCGGTGCGGCCATCGAGTTTCGAATGCCCAGCGTCGGCGCGACCAAGAACGCGATGCTCGCGGCGGTGCTGGCCGAAGGAACAACGACGCTCAAGAATGTGGCGATGGAGCCCGAGGTCGTCGATCTTGCCGATTTCCTCGTCGCGATGGGAGCGAGGATCGCCGGGCAAGGCACCGACACGGTGACGATCGAGGGCGTTGAAGAGCTCCACGGCGTCGAATACGAGATTATTCCGGACCGAATCGTGACCGGAACGTTGCTCCTTGCGGGAGCGGTGACGCGCGGCGACGTGACCGTCACCGATTGCCGTCCACAGCATTGCCGGGCTCTTCTCGACAAACTGGTCGAGTGCGGCGTGGTCACGATGACGGGTGAGGATTGGATTCGCGTCAAGGCCGACAGCATTACCGGCGGCACCGACATCCTGACCGCGCCATATCCCGGTTTTCCGACCGATCTGCAGCCGCAGATGGTTGGTTTCCTCTGTACCTGCCCGGGAACCAGCGTCGTCGAAGAGTCGATCTTCAACGCGCGCTTTTCGTACGTCAACGAGCTGGCACGCATGGGTGCCGACGTTAAGGTGACGATGGAGAGCAACGCCGCCGTCATCAAAGGTCCCAAGACGCTTTCCGGCGCGCCGGTCGAGGCGCCCGATATCCGCGCCGGCGCGGGGCTGGTCATTGCCGGAATGGCGGCGGCCGGTGAAACGGAGATCATCGGGCTCGAGTACATCGACCGCGGCTACGAGCGCCTGGAAGAGCTGCTCTCAGAACTCGGCGGACAGGTTCAGCGCAGCAGCGGCGTGACGCCTTTGGTGGAACCGACAGGGTTTTTCGAAACGAGCGAATATCCGCGCATTTCGGCGACCGGATAACGCCCCCAGATTTGAAGTAGGAGTTACCGCTTGGATATCGGGATCGACTTGGGCACTGCCAACGTGCTCGTTCACGTCAAGGGTAAGGGTATCGTTTTGCGCGAGCCCTCGGTCGTGGCGAAGGACATGAACACCGGGCGCGTGTTGGCCGTCGGTGAAGAAGCGCGACTGATGCTCGGCAAGACGCCGGCACATATCCAAGCGATTCGTCCGCTGCGCGACGGCGTGATTGCCGACTTCGAAGTGACCGAAGCGATGCTTTCCTACTTTATCAAGAAGGTAATGAAAGATCGTTCGTGGTGGTCTTCGATCGTCAAGCCCAAACCCCACGTGACCATCTGCGTTCCGGCTGAAATCACCAGCGTGGAAGAACGCGCCGTGAAAGATGCGGCGAAGCTGGCCGGAGCGCGCGACGTCGGCATCGTGGAAGAGCCTATGGCCGCCGCGATCGGCGCCGGCCTCCCGATCGACGGCCCTTCGGGGAGCATGGTCGTCGACATCGGCGGAGGCACGACGGACGTCGCGGTCATCTCGCTGGGCGGCATCGTGGTTTCGCAGTCGCTGCGCGTTGCCGGAAACAAGATGGATGAAGCGATCGTGCGGTACATCCGCCGCGTTTACAATCTCATGATCGGCGAACGTACCGCCGAGGAGATCAAAATCAAGATCGGTTCGTCGTATAAGCTCGAACAGGAGCTGGGGATGGAGATTCGCGGCCGCGATCTCATCAACGGCCTCCCCAAGACCGTGAAAATAACCAGCGAAGAAATTCGCGAAGCGCTCTCCGAACCGATCGGGGCGATTGTCGAAGCGGTGAAGTCCGTGCTGGAGAAGACGCCGCCGGAGCTCGCAGCCGACATTATCGATCGCGGCATCATTCTCACCGGGGGCGGCGCGCTGCTGCGCGGACTGGAGAAACTGCTCTCCGACGTCACGGGCGTCCCGGTCATCGTAGCGGATGACCCGCTCTCGTGCGTTGCGATTGGTACCGGAGCCCGACTACGCGTGTAATCGAGGGGAGCGGAGC
>DATAPM010000143.1:0-2317 GCA_036265225.1 Vulcanimicrobiaceae bacterium | reverse complement strand
GGAACGGGCGAGCAGCACTTCGAGAGGCGCACCAGCACGTCGTCCACGCCGGCGATTCGCACTCCGGTGGAGCGCCGGATGCTCTTGCGAAGCGCGGGTTTACGTCCGATCTTGGTGAGGTCCACGACGTTGTCGTGTTTGACTTCGTCGCGAACTCGATTGGCGACGGCTTGCGCCGAGGCGTCACCGAAGCCGATCGCCGCGAAGAGGTCCGTGGGCGTGGCGTAGTTCAAACGCGCCGCGATGCGTTCGAGCAACTCGCCGCGGGCAACGTCGGTACGAAGGCCCGCGCGGGCCAGCTCCTGCTCGAGCGCTTCCTGGCCGGCCAGAACGTTCTCCTCGCGGCGTTCTTTGCGGAACCACTGTTTGATCTTGTGCTTGGCGCTGGAGGTCTTGACGATCGAGAGCCAGTCCAGCGACGGACGCCCGCTCGATTTATTGACGAGAATCTCGCAAATGTCGCCGTTCTGCATCTGATAATCGAGCGGCACGATGCGCCCGTTGGTCTTTGCGCCGACGCAGTGATTGCCGACATCGGTATGCACCTGGTAGGCGAAATCGAGCGGCGTGCCGCCGGCGGTAATAGAGTAGACGTCGCCGCGAGGTGAAAAGACGAAAACCTGGGAGTCGAAGAGATCGAGCTTGAGGTTCTCCATGAAGACCCGCGAGTCGCGCATGTCCTTCTGCCATTCCAGCAGCGCTCGCAGCCAGGAAAGCTTGTTCTCGAACTGATCGGCCTTGCCGCCCTCTTTATAACGCCAATGCGCGGCGATGCCGTACTCGCCGGTGCGGTGCATCTCCCAGGTTCGGATCTGAATCTCGAGCGGATCGCCGCTGGGCCCGACGACCGTCGTGTGAAGCGACTGGTACATGTTGGGCTTGGGCATCGCAATATAATCTTTGAAGCGTCCGGGCAGCGGCGTCCACATCGCGTGCACCGCGCCCAGCGCCGCGTAGCAATCCTTGACGCTGTCGACGATGATCCGAATGGCGGTCAGGTCGTAAATAGTCGAGAAGTCGCGGCCGCTGCGGATCTTGGAATAGATCGAGTAGAAGTGTTTCGGCCGGCCTTGAATCTCGGCGTTGATCTTGAGCTCTTTGAACTCCTCGCGCAGGCGCGCGATGCCCATCTCGACGTCGGCTTCACGCTCGCGCCGCGTTTTAGCAACCCGTTCGACGATGTCGTGGAACGAAGCGGGGTCGAGATATCGCAGGCACTCGTCCTCGATCTCCCACTTGATCTTCCAGATGCCAAGACGGTGCGCGATCGGGGCGTAAATGTCGAGGGTCTCCCGCGCGATGGCTTGCTGCTTGGCCGCCGGCAGACTGGCCAACGTGCGCATATTGTGCAGCCGGTCGGCCAGTTTGATGATGATGACGCGAATGTCTTTGGCCATGGCCAAAAACATCTTGCGAAGATTTTCGACCTGCGCGTCCTCTTTCGATTGATAGGGAATGCGCGTCAGCTTGGTCACGCCCTCGACGAGACGCGCGACCTCCTCGCCGAACTGCTCGGTGACCTGCTCGCTGGTTATCGAGGTATCTTCGACCACGTCGTGGAGCAGCGCGGCGGCGATCGTTTTGTGATCCATCTCGAGTTCGGCCAGGATCCCGGCGACCGCCAACGGGTGCTCGATGTACGACTCACCCGAGGCGCGGCGCTGGCCCTCGTGGGCTGCGTCGGCGAGCTCGTAGGCGCGCATCAGCCACCCCGCGTCCAACGCGGGGTCGTAGCGACTTACTCGCTCGATAAGCTCTGAGATGGTCATCGGTATCCGGCTATTATAGCTCAACGCGCGCCGGGACGCCGAAATCGCCGCTTTTTACGGGGGGCTGGGCGGCGGCGTGGCCGGCGACGGCGTGACGTTTTCGATGTCGAGCCTGTTTTTGAAGAGGATGGTCGCGATCTTACCCTGCGGATCGAGCGCAATCCAGAAATAGATCGCCCCATCGCTGCAGAGCATATGGTAGAGGTAGCCCTTTGCCCCCGGCGGGAAGTCGGCGGAGAGCCACGGCCCCATGTAAACCGCGTCGGTAAGCGGACCCAACTGGGCCAGCGCTTTGGAGGTTTGCGCGAGCTTATCGTCGGTAAGCTTGTCGAGGATTTGCTGGTCGTAAAGACTCTTGTTGACCTGGCCGGCCTGCCATAGGACGAACTGCTGGCGCACGAGCCTCGTCACAGCCGGATCGGCAACGGGCGCCGCGGTCGGCTCCGGCGTCGGCGTCGGCCGCGTGCGCGCCGAACTCGATGCCGGTATCGCGACGATCAGCGCGGCGAGCAGCAGGAACGCTCTAGCGAGCTTCATCATGCCGGCCT
>DATAPM010000142.1:0-4737 GCA_036265225.1 Vulcanimicrobiaceae bacterium | reverse complement strand
GCGTCGCCTTCGTTGAAGAACAGCGCGCACTCACTCGGCAACCCGTCGCGCCCGGCTCGGCCCGTCTCCTGATAGTAGCCCTCGATACTCTTGGGAACGTCGTAATGCGCGACGTAGCGCACGTTCGGCTTGTCGATGCCCATGCCGAAGGCAATCGTCGCGCAGATGACGCGAACGTCATCGCGAATAAAGAGCTCCTGATTGCGTGAGCGTTCCTCGCGAGAGAGACCGGCATGGTAGGGGCGTGCCGCGATCCCCGCGGCGGAGAGACGGGTTGCCAGTGACTCCGCCGACGCCCGGCTCTGCACGTAAACGATGCCGCTCTCTTTGGCGCGCGCCGTGCACCAAGAGAGCAATTGCCCATAAGCATCGCGCTTTTCGAAGACCGAATAGCGCAGATTCGGCCGATTGAAGCTTGCGACGAAGCGCTGCGGCGAACGCAGACCGAGAAAACGGACGATGTCGTCGCGCACCCGACCCGTGGCCGTCGCGGTCAGCGCGAGCATCGGCACGCTAGGAAATCGTTCTCGCAGCGATGCGAGTTGGCGGTACTCGGGGCGAAAGTCGTGTCCCCACTCGCTCACGCAGTGCGCTTCGTCCACCGCGATGCGCCGGAGATTCCAGCGGTCGAGCCGGCTCAAGAACCCCGTCATGACGGTGCGCTCGGGAGCGACGTAGAGCAGGCGATACGCGCCACGATCGAGCCCGCCCATCCTCTGCGCGGCCGCCGGCGCATCGAGCGAGCTGTTTAAAAAGGTCGCTGCGATGCCGTTGGCCTCCAGCGCATCGACCTGATCTTTCATGAGGGCGATCAGCGGCGAGACGACCAGCGTTAGCCCTGGTCCGACCAGTGCCGGGAGCTGATAGCAGAGCGACTTACCTGCTCCGGTCGGCAGTAGCGCGATGACGTCGGTTCCGGCGAGCGTCGCCTCGACAATTTCGCGCTGCAGCGGCCGAAAAGCGGCGTAGCCAAACTGGTGGTTCAACGCATCGTCGAGTGTCACGATTTTACTTTTGCCCGGCTGGATTCCAAGAAGATCCGTTAGCATTCCCTGCGTGAGGCTGATGTCCGCGTCCCCCGACTCAGGAGAACGTTGATTTCCCTCGGCTCCCGTGCTGGTCAGGTGGGTCAAAACGGGCCCCCACGGCGAAAAACCGGCTGAGGTGATGACCCTCCAGAGCCTGTCGTTCGACGATATTCCCGAGATCGCGTGGACCGCGACACGGGACGGCCGGATGCTGCAGTTCAACCGCGAGTGGCACGACTACGCCGGCGTGAGGGTGCGCTCGAACGCAACGCCCGCCGCGCTGGAAAAAGCCTGGTGGGCGGCGGTTCATCGCGACGATCGCGAATTCGTCCGTCAGGCGTTGCTCGGGGAAATAGAGGCCGGCACGCCGTTCGAGCTCGAGCTGCGCTTGCGTCGTGGCGACGGCATGGACCGGTGGTTTCGACTCTTCGTCTCCCCGCTCGATGGCGGCAACGGCGAGGATGCGGCTTGGCTCGGCCTCTGCAGCGACATCGACGACTATAAGCGCCAGGGTGAGCTCTTTGCCTTTCTGGCGGAAGCCAGCGAAGTGCTGGCCGAGTCGCTCGACTTGCAGGCCACACTCAATCGGCTACTCGGGATCATCGTTCCGGAGTTCGGCGATTGGGCGGCCATCGATCTCTTCGACGACGACGACCGGCTCAAGACCGTCGCCGCGATTCACGCCGATCCGGAGAAGATGCGCCTGGTAAAGCGTATGGTCGGCCGCTACACGCACGACCGCCGCTACGAACCAGCCATTGCCGAAGCCTTGCGCATGCGCCGGCCGATGGTCATTCGCGACGTGAATGTCGAACTGCTCAAGCGGGCGGCAGCGCCGAATCTCTTTCCGGTAATTCGCGAGTTGGGGCCGCGCTCGGCCGTCACTGTTCCGCTGCGGGCGCGCGGGCGAACGATTGGGTCGCTGGTTGCCTACTGGTGCGAAACGCCGCGGCGGTATGCCGATACCGATTTACCGCTGTTCGAAGAGCTGACCAAGCGCGCCGCCGTTTCCATCGACCACGCGCGACTCTACGAACGGGAGCGCGAGATCGCCGCGACGTTTCAGCGCGCCGCGCTGCCGATCTCGCTACCAGAAGTGCCCGGTCTGCACTTCGACGGCATCTATGTGCCGGCCAGCGATCGCGAGCTGTTGGGTGGCGACTGGTACGACGCGCTGCGCCTCAACGACGGGCGAATTGTGATTTCGGTCGGCGACGTTGCCGGCAGCGGTTTGCCGGCGGCGGTGATCATGGCCTCGATGCGACAAGTGATTCGCGGCGTCGCGCAAGTCTACGCCGACCCGATTGCCATGCTCGACGCGGCGGACCGTACGCTGAAGACGGAGCATCCGGATATGTTCGTTACGGCGTTCGTCGGCGTGCTCGATCCTATCGCGCGAACGCTCACGCACGCCTCGGCCGGCCACCCTCCACCGTTCTTGCGCGATGCAGCGGGGGAGGTGACGCCGCTCGGCATCAGCGGGTTGCCGCTGGGTCTTCGCGAGCGCGGCGAGACGGCCATGACGACGCGCTTGCCGAGTTCGGGCCTCGTCGTCTTCTATAGCGACGGTCTTATCGAAGTCGATCGCGACCTTCTGCGCGGATACGAGCGATTGACGGCGGCGATCGCGCGTCCAGATATCGCGAGCGGCGTGAATCCGGCCGAGGCGATCTATCGCGCCGTTCTGAAGCGCGGCGGCAACGACGACGTGGTCGTGCTCACGCTCCAGTTCGAGGCGCGTATCGAAGGCGCAGTGACGTGGAGTCTCGACACGCAGGACGCCGACGTTGCGCGCGCTACGCGCCACGCATTTATCGATGCCTTACGCGATGCGGGCGTGCGCGAGAAACAGCTCGACGCTGCGGAACACGTCTTTGGCGAGTTGCTCGGAAACGTCGTGCGGTTCGCGCCTGGGCCGGTTGACATCGAGCTGCATTGGAGCCACGGCGCCGCTCCTGTGCTTCACGTGCTCGATCGGGGTCCTGGGTTTACCTTTACTCCGAAGCTCCCCACCGATCTGCTGAGCGAGCGTGGCCGTGGGCTCTACATCGTTTGGACGTTGGCCGCGGACTTCAATGTGACGCCACGACACGACGGCGGCTCCCACGCACGGGCCGTCTTAGGTACGGCTTGAGGGTCGCAAATACGCTCACGTCTAGCATGAGGGCTTCGCCCGGCGCAACGCGCCCGCGAAGATTGCGTGGCCCCTGTATGACACAATGCAGCACTCACCTTAGTAAATGGCGCCACGAGGAGCCGCCCCGATATCAGTAGATGTTACCCTTGGATCAGGAGGCTTGCCAGTTCAAGGCACATGCGCCCGATTTGTTCGATGCATGGCGCTGCTAAGCCGTAATAGGTTCCCGTCAAGACGGAGTTCCTTAGTTAACGGATAAGCAGGCCCAGATGGCCGTCGTCCTCAGCCAGCGCACGTGGCATGACGATCCGAAGTATCTCGACCGAGAAGGAGTGATCTATCACTATCCTCGGCAATACCGTGGACGTATCAGCGATTTCGATCGCTTCATCTATTACCGTCCTGCGACAGGTGCCCCCGAAACACAGCGGTCTACTTACATCGGCCACGGCGTACTTGGCACATCGTTTGAGGACTGGGCCCGGGCTGGTCACTACTACGTGAACATCGCCTGGTACGAGTCTTTCGAGCAGCCCGTGCCTCTGCGTCGAGCGGATCTGTTCGTGGAGACCGAAAGTACTTCGTCGCCCCAGTTCCAAAGCGCCGCCCGGCCGATCCGGGAAACTGCGTATTATCGGATCTTGATGCTCGGCGGTGTGTCGGCGGGCCGCGAGTTTGCACCACCAGTTACGGCAGAAACCGTATTAACCGCCGGATACTCACCGCTTATCGTCGAGGCTCCCAGGGATTCGTTTCGCGAAGCGCTCACAATTCCTGAAGGCACCGGGTACGTCCCATCGGGGAAAGCCCTGCCGAGTGTGTACGAGTCGGCGGCGCTGCAGGAGCGAGCACGGAAGGATCACAACGCGACGCTCGAACTCGTTCGCCAACATGCAGAGCGCCTTGGCGGCCGCTGCTGGTACAACAACAATATCGACCTCTTCGTCCGCTACGGCGACCAGGCGCTGCTGATCGAAGCCAAGAGTCTGAATGATGCGCGCCAGTCGGTAGACCGCATGCGCTACGGAATGGGGCAGCTCTTCGATTATCGAGTGCGTTATAAAGCTGAACTAGCCGGTGCCGCGCCGGTTCTAGCGTTTGGATCGCCCCCGGACCGCGCCTCGGGGTGGATAACGACCATCCTACAAGAGAACGGCATCGCATTCTTAGCGAGAGACGGGGAGCGAATCATACCTCTCAACGAGCGCGCAACAGCGCTGGGCCTCGTTTACTGACCGAATCAGCGCCCAGTTAGTTTAAGGAGGCTTTGTTTGTCGAAGGGTGTGACCTGGAAAGATCTTATGCACGACGTTGTGTCTCGGCTTCCGAGGGACTTCAGCCTCGCGGATGTCGTGAAGCAGCGGGAGCGCTTCGCGCGAGAGTTCCCAAATAATCGGTTCATTGAGCCGAAGATCCGGCAGAGTCTCCAAGTGCTTCGCAATGGAGTGCTTCGTTTCGTAAAGGCCGGCCATTACCAGCGGCTCGACGTGACGCCAGTATTCAGCCCGCTCATTGACATGTCGGCGACAAGCCGCTTCGTCAGCGCTGCGCAGGCCACTCGTGTGGCGCTCG
>DATAPM010000141.1:0-4978 GCA_036265225.1 Vulcanimicrobiaceae bacterium | reverse complement strand
AGGCCGAGCTTGCCGAAGGGTCACCAGATCCCCAGCATAGCCTTCACGTCGTCCGACGCCATCGTGGCGGGATCCCAGGGCGGCGTGAAGGTGATCTCGACGTTAGCGCTTTTGACTCCCTCGATCGCCAGCACGTGGTCTTCGACCGACTTCTTGAACATCGGCCCCACCGGGCACATCGGCGAGGTCAGCGTCATCATAACGGTGACGTTCTCACCAGTTTCTCCTTCGGTGGTGATATCGTAGACCAGGCCGAGCTCAAGGATTCCCAGGTTGAGTTCGGGATCTTTGACTTCGATGAGTGCTTCGCGAACTTGCTCGACGGTCGGCATGCTCCAGGCTTTGTCAGAGTCGGCGAGGTTCCTCGCCATATAAGGCAAAACCCCAAAGCTGTGTCCTACTGAGCCTGTCGAAGGACGTCAAAGGATGGTCAAGCGCCGAAGCGCCACGAAACTTGTCGGGGCCGGGTAGAGTTAATAAGGAAGAAGGAGAGGTAGAACAAGAGCGATGTCGATGTGGGAGCCCTTCACCGAGCGAGCGCGGCGCAGCATCGTGCTTGCTCAAGAAGAAGCGCAACGTCTCGGTAACAACTATATCGGGACCGAGCATATTCTGCTGGGAATTATCTCCGAAGGGGAGAGTCTGGCGGCAAAAGTGCTCGAGTCGCTCGGCGTCAACCTCAGCAAAGTCCGGCAAGAAGTCGAGGCCATCGTCGGCCGCGGCGGCCAGACCGTTCAGCAGGAGATGGTCTTCACGCCCCGTGCCAAGCGTGTAATCGAGCTCGCCTTCGAAGAGGCTCGTCAGCTCAATCATAACTATATCGGCACCGAGCACTTGCTGCTCGGCTTGATCCGCGAGGGCGAGGGTGTAGCCGCTCGCGTGCTTACCAATCTCGGCGTCGACCCGGCAAAAGTTCGGGTTCAGACGACGTCGCTGCTGGGCGCCGAAGGGCAGCCCGCCGCGCCCAAGGGCAAGAGTAAGACGCCGACGTTGGATGCGTATGGCCGCGATCTAACCCAGTTGGCGCGCGACAACAAGCTCGATCCGGTCATCGGCCGCAACAATGAGATCGAGCGCGTCATCCAGATTCTCTCGCGCCGCACCAAGAACAACCCCGCGCTGATCGGCGAGCCCGGCGTCGGCAAGACCGCCATCGCGGAAGGCTTGGCTCAGCGCGTCATCAAGGGCGACATCCCCGAGCCGCTGCGCGACCGCCGCGTCATTACCCTCGACCTCGCCGGACTCGTCGCCGGAACCAAGTACCGCGGCGAGTTCGAAGAGCGCATGAAGCGCGTCATGGACGAAATCCGCGGCGCCGCCGGCGAAATCATTCTCTTCATTGACGAGCTGCATACGCTCGTTGGTGCCGGCGCTGCCGAAGGCGCGATTGACGCCAGCAATATTATCAAGCCGGCTCTCGCTCGCGGCGAGCTCCAATGCATCGGCGCGACCACGCTCAACGAGTTTCGCAAGCACATCGAGAAAGACTCGGCACTGGAGCGCCGCTTCCAGCCGGTGATGGTCGGTGAACCGACGGTCGAAGAGACGATCGAAATCCTCAAGGGTTTGCGCGACCGCTACGAGGCGCACCACAAAGTTCAGATCACCGACGAAGCGCTGGCAACGGCTGCCAAGCTGGGCGATCGCTATATCACCGATCGCTTCCTCCCCGACAAAGCCGTCGACCTTATCGACGAAGCAAGCTCGCGCGTTCGCCTCCAAGCAACGCTGCCGCCGCCGGCGATTCGCGAGGCCGATGCGGCGCTGCGCAAGCTGGTGGCCGAGAAGGAAGCGGTCGTCAAAAATCAAGAGTTCGACAAGGCCGCTTCTATTCGCGACCGCGAGGAGAAGCTGCGGGTCGAGAAGGCGCATCTCGAGCAAGAGTGGCGCGACCGCAAAGCGCAAAGCGACCGCGTTTTAAAAGTTACCGCCGAGAACGTCGCCGAGATCGTTTCGTCGTGGACGAGAATTCCGGTTGTCCGCTTGGCACAGGCGGAGACTGAAAAGCTCCTCAAGATGGGCGAGCTGCTCCACGAACGCGTCGTCGGCCAAGAAGAGGCGATCAACGTAATCACCCGGGCGATTAGGCGCTCGCGCGCCGGACTGAAGAACCCCAGTCGCCCGATTGGGTCCTTTATCTTCCTTGGCCCGACCGGCGTCGGCAAGACCGAGGTGGCGCGCAGCGTCGCGGCGTTCCTATTCGACGACGAAGAGTCGATGATCCGCATCGACATGTCGGAGTACATGGAGAAGTACTCGGTGAGCCGTTTGGTCGGCGCACCTCCGGGTTACGTCGGCTACGAAGAAGGCGGACAGCTCACCGAAGCGGTGCGCCGTCGTCCGTACTCCGTCGTGCTGCTCGACGAGATTGAAAAGGCTCACCCCGACGTCTTCAACTTGCTGTTGCAGGTGCTCGAAGACGGGCGGCTGACCGACTCGCAAGGGCGTCAGGTCGACTTCAAAAATGCGGTCATCATCATGACCAGCAACGTCGGCGCGATCGGTATGACGACGACCACCGACATCGGCTTCCGCCCGCAGAAGCTCTCGGCCGAGGACGAAGTCAAGGCCTACGACCGGATGAAGAACCGCGTGATGGAGGAGGTCAAGCAGACCTTCCGTCCCGAGTTCCTCAACCGCGTAGACGAAGTCGTTGTCTTCCACCAGTTGACGCGCGATCAGATCGAGCTGATCGTTACGCTCGAACTCGAGAAAGTCGTTCGCGAGGTGCGCGCGCAGGAAATGGAGCTCAAGGTGACCGAGGCCGCCAAGGCGCTTCTTGCCAAGAAAGGTTGGGATCCCCAGTTCGGCGCGCGTCCGCTCCGCCGCGCGATCCAGCGCAATGTTGAGGACGAGATCGCCGAGGAGATGCTCAAGGGAACCTTTACGCCGGGCGACCACATCCTGGCGGATGTCGATCCCGATGACCCCGAAAAACTCAAGTACGAAAAAATCCCCTCGGTCGAACCGCCGGCACCCCCGGCCCCCGAACACGCCGTAAGCTAAGGCTCTTAGCGGTTGTCATCCTGAGCTCCGCGCCCTGAGCTTGACGAAGGGCGCGGAGTCGAAGGACAAGGGGGTGTGAAGCACTGAGCGAGCGTAGCGAGTCGAAGTGCGAACGGAGATCACTTGTTAGCCTTCGTCCTTAGCCTAGCACTCGCGCAAGCTACGCCGGAACCTGCGGCGGCGGCTAGCCCGACTGCCTCGCCGGCCGCGGCGCCCGTTCCCGGCGCGCCATTGAACGTTGCGCCCGCCAACATAGATCTCAATCCCGCTCAGCAGCGCACCATCGTCATTACCGGCGCCGCGGCGCCGCTGCAAGTAACGCTCGACAAACGCCTCGTAACCGCGACCTCAAGCGCCGATGCAACGACCGTAACCGTTACCGCTTCGCAAGCGACGGGCGACGACGTTCTGCATCTGGTGGACGCGAACGGCGCCCAAGCCGACGTCCCGATCCGCGTTGCCTTCAACGCCGGAACGATCGTGCCGCAGACGACGCTCAAGGTTACCGGAGAACCGGCCGACCCCGATTGGCTGGCACAGCAAGCCGCCGCCGCCGTTGCGCGGCTGACGCAAGCGCAACCCGGTGCGCGGATCACCATCGGCACCATCGCCCCGCCGTCTGCATCACTGCCGCCCGGCGGCACCACGCAGTTCGTCGTGCCCGTCCAGATCTCGGGAAACGGCGAGTACTTCGATCAAACCGGCTCGACGACGGTAAGCGTGCAGAACGTCGCGCTGGACCGCTTCGCGGCCGAGCTGCTCTTTTACGACGACGATCCCGAGCACGTCACCCAAGACGGCGTGTTCTTCCGCGGGTCAATCAGTGCCGGCCGCCCGACGCGTCTCTACTATTACCACGACAACACGCAGGATCCACGGCGGTTGGTCCTCGCGCTGCGCGCCAACTCGCAGGATCCAACGCAGGTTCAAGTCGTCGACGCAACCTCCGGCCCCAACGCCGACGTGATGCACGTCGGGCACACCGTAACCCAAAAATACTTGCTGGCCAAGCAGCGCGGCCAGGCCGTCGTTCTAGACCTCACCGACTCGCCGTACTTTTTGCAAGACATCACGATGGGCGCGCGCGACCTCGTTGCCGGCAGTGTAGATTTCCGCGTTCTCTCCGGCGGTCCAGTCACCGTAACGGTACTCTCCGTGTCACCCGGAGTCGATCCTAGGACGCTCTTGGATGCTCCGGTCCTGGCCGGCGACGGACATCACCGCACCGGCATCTTTACCTTGTCGGGCTTTGGTGCCAACAGCCTCAACTACGCCGTCGGCGGACCCGACGTGTCGCTGGACATTGGCGACACCCGGCCGACGCCGCCGAGCGCCGATCCCGCGGCCGCGGGTCACGACTATGGCGACTACGGCGTTCTCCACACCCTCGATCTGACGCTGACGAATCCCAGCGGCGCACCCGCAACGGCCTATCTCTACTTCAAGCCCTTTGGTGGCCCCGCGCGCGGCGGTTTCTTAGTAGACGGAAACTTCGTTTCGGTCGGCTGCGTCCGCGTTCCGCAACCGTATCAGATCAGCGTCTTCGATCTGGCCGCCGGGCAAACGCAGCATACCGTCGTACAGACGATGACCGACGGCGGCTCTTTTTTGCCCGTGCAAATCGGCATTACAACCACGCCGCCGCAACCGGCGGCGCCGCCGATCACGGCACCCGACGGGTGCTTCCCGAAGCCTGCGGCCGACTCGCAGTGACCGCCCCCGAAGGGGAATCCAAGGTCGTTCTTCTCGTCCGGCTGCTCAACTCGATCGATCAAGGACGCCACTCGTTCGAGGATCTCAAAGACCGAATCGCCGAGAGCGGAAGACGCCCCAGCACGCGCAGCCTGCGTCGCTACCTTGCGATCCTCAGCGACGCCGGCTTTCCGCTCTATTTCGATCGCGCCGCCAACGTATATCGCTTCGCCGACGGATATAGCCTTAAGCGCCTCGATCTTTCCAACGGCGAGCTCTT
>DATAPM010000140.1:0-1887 GCA_036265225.1 Vulcanimicrobiaceae bacterium | reverse complement strand
TTCGCTCAAGGATCCCCGCGAAGTCATCGCTGATCCAAACGCGCGTTACTCTGGGGCGAAAATCAACGAGAGAACACTGGTTCCGGGCAACAACGCACGACTCGGCGAGACGCGTTTCGAAACCTGGCTCACTCAATCGGCAGCAACCAGCCTAGCCGCGTAAAACAGCAACAGAAGGGCAACAGGGTCAGGGAAGAGGTACGCCGCGGACATCACTGGTGAGCGGGATATGAGAAAGCACATCGGCCGTCGAAAGTCGCCTACACACGACGAGATTGCCAACTCGCCTTCAGTCGGACGGACACCACATCGAAGATTGGCTGCGTGCCGAACAGGAACTCGTGGGGCACTACGCGTAACTGCGAAGTACCGACCAATAAACCCGACGCATTGAAATGGCGTCGGTCAAGCGAAAGGCTAAATCGTGACGTTCACCAAAGTAATTTTGGCGTTGGCATGTCTTATGTCCGGACAACTGGCGGCACAGGAGGCTAAGGTCACGGAGCTCCTGTCGAAAGACCTGACAAACCTTCCGGGCAAAGAAGGCCTGATGATCACCGTGGAATATCCCCCAGGCAGTTCGGACCCTATACATCGCCACAAGGCGCATGCGTTTGTCTACGTACTGGAGGGCTCCGTTGTGATGCAGGTGAGAGGCGGAAAGCAAGTGACACTGACACCGGGGCAGACCTTCTATGAAGGTCCCGATGATGTTCACGTCGTCGGCCGGAATGCGAGCGGCACCAACCCAGCAAAATTTGTCGTGTTCTTGGTAAAGGACAAAGGCGCTCCGGTCGTAGTGCCAGCACAATGACCGGCGAAATCGCCGTCAAGGGGAACACGAGCAGGAAGAACGCCGAATGCGGCTGTGGTTAGGCGCGACGCGTGCACAAGGGTGGCTGCACATCGGACGTTTGCAACGGGATCGCCTGGGTGGATGTGGAGGTGCAATGCTAAATCTCGAATCTGGTGATCGAATTGAACTGTTCTACGAAGACGCCCCTGCAACGACGATTCGCGCAACAGTCGGCCGTTTGTTGAGTGATAGGGAAGAAGGAATGGGCATCGAGGCCGAAGACTATGTTGTTTGTTGGATCGAGATCAGCGTGGATGAGCCGAGCGACATGGACGCCAAACAGGTTGTATTGCTTTGCACGGACTTCCAGTATCGGCTGAACGGCCGCCGGGTAACCCTTCTTAAGAGGCAGGACTAGTATGGAATCAGCACTCCGCGAATAGTAAAGATTCGGCGCGGCATGGGTTGCGCGATGTGCTCGAGCAGGCGATCGAGTGCGCGCGCAACCAGGGGAATGCCTAGTATCTGCGCGCGCGACGGCGTGCGCCGAACAGCGAAAGATGCCTCGGTCCGCCAATCCCGATCGTGATGGCGGACGTAGCTACCCGCGCTCACAGACCCCCTGAGAAGCTAGGCCCCGCGAGCACTCATGCTTCGTGCGTGGAAGATGACGACATACCACACACAAGGAGGTGAACGATGAAGGCGATAGTGGTGACGGACCAGGCTGCGGGAACGGCCGGGATGACGCTGGTGGAGCGGCCCGAGCCGCCGGCGGCGATAAACGACGTCGTCGTTGAGGTTCATGCGTCGGGATTCGTCCCGACCGAGATGGCGTGGCCCTCGACGTGGACCGATCGCCGCGACCGGGACCGAACACCGTCGATCCCTGGGCACGAGCTGGCTGGAGTGGTCATTGCCCTGGGGTACGGCACGACGGGGGTGTCGGTGGGACAGCGGGTGCTTGGCCTCGCGGACTGGCATCGCGACGGCACCCTGGCGGAGTATGTAGCGATCGAGGCACGCAACCTCGCGCCGCTGCCGGGCGACGTCGAGTTCACCGTGGGCGCGAGCCTGCCAATCTCGGGCCT
>DATAPM010000139.1:0-7944 GCA_036265225.1 Vulcanimicrobiaceae bacterium | reverse complement strand
ACGAGGTGCGGTCGAGCACCACCGTTCCGGCATCGCCTTCGTCGAGCGCGTCGACGGGCTTACCGTCTTTAAGCAGTGCGACGACGGTACCTTGAGCTTCCAGTCCCTCGTCGTAACCGGTGAACCGGCTGCGCATCGCGGGAAGGTCGGTGAGCTCCACGACTTCACGCTTGGCGGCGGTATCGCGGCGCGCGCGTTCGCGTTGCTCTTCCATAAGTTGGTCGAAACCGACGGTGTCGACGACGGCGCCACGCTCGCCTGCAATCTCACGAGTCAGCTCGACCGGAAATCCGTACGTATCGTGGAGCAGGAAGGCTTCCTTGCCGCCGATCACGTGCTCGCCGCGTGCGAGTACTTCATCGATGATGCGGTCGAGCATCGTCATCCCACGCTCCAACGTGCGATCAAAGGTCTGCTCTTCGTTGCGTAGCGCGCCGCTGATGCGCCCGATGCTCTGGCGCAGTTCTGGATAGCCCGTTTCCAGCGAACGGACGACCGCCGGAACGAGCTCGGCCAAAAAACCATCGGGATAGCCGAGCAGCCTTCCGTTGCGGATGGCGCGGCGAATCAAAAAGCGCAAAACAAAACCGCGATCGGTATTCGACGGGTAGACGCCGTCGTTGACTAAGAACATTGCGGCACGCATGTGATCGGCGATGATGTTCTGCCGCGCGATCTGCTCGCTCGGCGAAAGCGTCGTTCGCCCGATCGGCGGCTGGGCCGCAACGAGGTCGGTGAACAGGTCGGTCTGATACATCGAGGCCACGCCGTTGCAGACGGCCAGCATGCGTTCGAGTCCGGCGCCGGTATCGATCGACTTGCTAGGAAGCTCGGTCAGCGCTCCATCGGCCGCGCGATTGTACTGTTGGAAGACGACGTTCCAAATCTCGACGTAACGATTACCGAGGTTGGGGCCGGTGTCGTCCGAACCGGCTGCGTGCTCGGGGCCGGTGTCGTAGAACAATTCCGTGCAGGGACCGCACGGGCCCGTTGCGCCCATCGTCCAAAAATTATCTTCGTCGAAGCGACTGATCCGCGACGGCGGGAGTCCGATCTCGTCGATCCAGACGCGTTCGGCTTCGTTATCGCCAACGTGCACCGTCACGTAGAGCCGCGCCGGATCGAGCTTGAGGACCTGGGTGACGAACTCCCACGCCCACGCAATCGCCTCGCGTTTGTAATAATCCCCGAAGCTGAAGTTGCCGAGCATCTCGAGGAACGTACCGTGCCGCCCGGTACGGCCGACGCTCTCGATATCGCTCTTGGCGCCCGCCACGCGCAGGCAGCGCTGCACGGTCACCACGCGCGGCGCCGGAGCCGGCTGCTCGCCCAAAAAGACCGGCACGAACTGCTCCATCCCGGCGATCGTGAAGAGCGTCGTCGACATCTCGTGAGGAACCAGGCTCGCCGGCGGAAGCAGCTTGTGCTGCTTGCCCACGAAGAAGTCGATCCACGCCCGACGCAGTTCCTGGCTCTTCATCACACCACACTATAACGAAGCCGGCAAAACCTGTCGATGCGTTTTCCGGGCGCCATCCGGCTCCTCAAGGCGGCCAGCGCGAGAACGGCCGCCGCCCGGCCGATACGAGGTGGCTTCGGGACGGCGATCCCGAGCGGGTCGAAGGGCGCCGGGCAGCGAGAGCGAGGAGCCCGAGCAGCAGTCTTTATTCCGCTAAAACGGAGCGCAATTTCTCAAGAGCTTTTGCCTGCAAGCGGGAGACGTGCATTTGCGAGACGTTGAGGCGTTTGGCAATTTCGGTTTGCGAGACCGATTCGTAGAAGCGTAAGTAAATGATGACGCGTTCCCGGCCGGAGAGTACCGCGAAGGCGCGTTCCAAATTGGCGCGGTCCTCCAGCAACTCGAGCCCGGCGTCGGCAACGCCCACGGTATCGGCGAGCGTTTGCGATTTCTTATCGTTCTCTCCCGAGACTTCGCTGTCCAGCGAGAGAAGGTTGTACGCCTGCCCAAGCTCCTGCGCCTCGAGGATCTCGTCTTCGCCGGCGTGGAGATGTTCGGCAAGCTCGGCGACGGTTGGGCTGCGGCCGAGCGCGATTGCTAACTTGTCCCCGGCACGGTTGACCGCCAGGTTCAGCTCTTGAAGCCGGCGCGGCACTTTAACTGCCCAACCCTTGTCGCGGAAATAGCGCTTGATCTCGCCAACGATGGTGGGCGTGGCGTACGTCGTGAACTCCACGCCGCGCTCCAGCTCGAACCGGTCGATCGCTTTGAGCAGCCCTACCGTTCCGACTTGAACGAGATCGTCGAGGGGCTCTCCGCGATTAGCAAAACGCACCGCGAGAAAACGAACGAGGTTAAGATGCACGACGACGAGCTCGGCGCGCAGGTGTTCGTGCTGCGAGTTTGGTTGATCCGGAGCACCTTCGTGCCCGCGACGAGCTTGAATGAACTGCGCAAAAAGCTCACGGGTCCGCTCGCGGTCCGGACGCGTTTCGTCCCGTTGGGTCACTATCCGGCCTGAGGGCCGAGCCTCTTGACCATGAGCAGCTCAGTTCCGTGCTGCGGATGCACGTCGTAGCTGACTTCGTCCATGAGCGTTCTAATCAGGAAGATCCCAAGACCGGCGACTCGCGCTTCGTCGAAGTTCATCGGTTCGCGTTCGATCCGGACGCTGGGACGGCCGTTGTCGCGAACGCGCACGCGCAACGAGTCGGCCAGCGCTTCGCAGGTAAGCAAGATAAACTCACCGTGGCCCTCGGGTTGGATGGCGGCGGTGCATGCTTCGGTTACGGCGAGCTTGACGTCTTCGATCTCTTCGATCGAGAACTGAAGGCGGTTCGCTACGGTCGCTGCGGCGAGCCGGGCTAACGCCACCCATTCGGCGCGAGCCGGAATGCGAAGCTCGACGAGTTCGGGGGCGGCGTGTTCCACCGCCTGATTCATACCAGCGCTTTCATCGCCGCATCTTCGCTCTCAAAGATGCCGAAGATTTTCACCAAGCCGGTAATGTCGAAAATCTTTTTGATCTGCGGGTTGGTGCAGACGAGGTTGACCGATCCACCGTGTTCGCGGACCCGCTTGAGGCCGCCGATCAACACGCCGAGGCCGGTCGAATCGATGTACCGCACCTTCTCGAGATTGATGACCAAGTGATAGACGCCGCGATCGATCAGCTCTCCAACCGCGTCCTTTACTTTCGGCGACGTATAGACGTCAATTTCGCCGCTCAAATCGACGACGTAGCAGTCGCCCGGCGCTTCGCGTACGTTCACCTTGATGTCCAAATCAACCCTCGGCTTTCCGTTCCAGCTCGTCGTGAGTCTCTTGCGCCGAACTCTGCCCTTCCGCTACGGCGGCGTCGAGATTGGCGCGGGCATTCTCCACCACTTGGCGACCGCGTTCGTAGAGCTCCGACACGCTCGATTGCCATTGCGACGTCACGTCACCGACACGTCCTCGTAAATCGTCGGTCGCACCCATCGCCATGCCACCCGCTTCGCGCGCCTTGCCGGCGAGCTGGTCGCGCGCGTCCTCTTGCGTCAGCAAGACGGCCGCGGCACCACCAACGACGGCACCTATTAAAAAGCCGGCGAAGAATCCACCCCCGCCATTACCTTTGCCCATGTTAGCCTACTCCCTAATCCTTCGAGTCTTTTCCCGTAACCAAGCGTCGTAAACCCGCGGTGACCCCGGCAATGGCCGCGCCGACGTTGACGATGCCCGGAACGACGGCGCTCCGAGTCAGGTCGACGGTGCGAGAAACGGTTCCGGCCGTCTGCTCGAGGGACTTCGTCAATTCGTCGACTCGAGACAGGGTGCTGGTGACGGGCGCTCCGATGCCGGCGAGTTGACGATCGACCTCGTCCAGCGTCGCACGAATCCGTACGAGCGTCTTCGCCAGCGCCAGACAGGCGATGAAGACTCCCATACCAACCAGAAGGGCGGCGATGCCGCCAAGGACATCGAGAACCACAGTGCCCCACTCCATACTGCTCAAGGTAGTTGCCTCCAGCCGCGCGCCGTTCGTTTTCTCAGTCTACCCATCCCCCCGATGCGGCCGGGCGACCCTGGCGCAGGCCGGCAACGATCTGCGGGAGCAGCTCGATCGCCCGATCTATCTCACCCGCCGACGTTGCGTGCCCAAGGGAGAAGCGAATCGCGCCCCGCTGCCACTCCGCTTCGATCCCTAGCGCTGCCAGAACGTGGCTGGGCTCCGGGGCTCCCGAGGCACAGGCGCTTCCGGCGGAGACGGCCACCCCCGCTAGGTCTAGGGCAATGAGCAACGCGGCCGAGTCCACCCCGGCAAAGCCGACGTTGAGGATGTTGGCCACCCGAAGAGCGCCGCCGGCAATTACCCGCGCTCCGGTTATCGAGGCGACGATGGCCCCCTCGAGGCGATCCCGCAGAGCCGTGACGCGCGCGGCTTCCGGCTCCTGATCCCGGACGGCGAGTTCTAAGGCGACCGCCAACCCGACAATCCCGAGCAGATCTTCGGTTCCGGGCCGCCGTCCGAACTCTTGAGCGCCGCCGCCCAACTGGGGGCCGAACGGAACTCCCCTGCGGACGTAGAGGAGACCGGTGCCTTTGGGTCCGCCGAACTTATGCGCGGAGAGCGAAAGCAAGTCAACCCGTAGGGCGGCAACCTCCATCGGCAGCCAGCCTGCCGCGGCCACGGCGTCCGAATGGAAAAGCACGCCGCGCCGCTGGGCGATGCGCGCTAATTCCATAATCGGCTGGACCGTGCCGATTTCGTTGTTGGCATAGGCTATCGTGGCCAGCCTCGTCTCCGGGCGCAATGCGGCTTCGAATCGGCTCACGTCGACGAGGCCGTCGCGGTCTACGGCTAAGCGCGTGGTTTTAATGCCGGATCCTTCAAGCCGATCGAGGGAGCCTAAGACGGCCGAGTGCTCGATCGCGCTGGAAAGTACGTGCGCCGGGCGGGGAGCCGCTTGCATTACTCCGGCGATCGCCAGGTTGTCGGATTCCGTACCGCCCGATGTAAACGTTATCTCGCTGGCGTCAACGCCGAGAGATGCAGCAACGCGCTGCCGAGCGTCGTCGAGCAACGCCCGCGCTTTACGCCCCTCGGCGTGCAACGAACTGGGATTAAAGTCACCTTCTGCAAGCATGGCGCGCATCGCTTCGGCGGCCTCGGCACGCAGCGGCGTAGTTGCAGAATGATCGAGATAAATTCGTTGCACTCTCACAGGTCGCTCACAGTATGCCGGTCTATTATCGGGTTGTGCGAAGCTCCAACGCACACTCCGAGAAGTAGCAACGGGAAACTGGCGGTCCGAGTATCACTCGGACCGCCTTTTTATTGAGTCTTCTTGAAAATAACGCCGCTCGCTCAATTCGGGTGGCAAATTTACTTGCACGACGTCGTAGTCGTTATGCGCGTAGTGATAGTCGCGGCCGTAACCCAGCTCCCGCATCAATCGAGTCGGCGCATTGCGCAAATGCAGCGGGACGGGCTCGTTTCGCGTCTCCACGACATCTTCCAGCGCGGCTCCATACGAACGCCCGACCGCGTTGCTTTTCGGCGCCGTCGCTAAGTAGAGCGTCGCGTGTGCGAGCGGAAAAAAGCCCTCGGGCATACCGACAAAATGCACTGCCTGTTGGGCGGCAACGGCCACTTGCAGTCCGTTGGAATCGGCCAATCCAACGTCTTCCGAAGCCAAAATTACCAGCCGCCGGGCAATAAAAAGCGGATCTTCCCCGCCCTCGATCATGCGCGCCAACCAATAAAGCGACGCATTTGGATCGCTGGCGCGAATCGACTTGATGAATGCGCTGATGACGTCGTAGTGCATGTCGCCGCCCTTGTCGAAGGGCGAGTTGCGCCGCTGCATCGCCTCACGCACCAGCGTCGCGTCGATCTCCCGGCTTCCCTCGGGCAGCGACGCTGCGGCGAACTCGAGGGCGCTCAGTGCGGCGCGCGCGTCGCCGTTGGCAAATCCGACGAGCAGCCGCTTCGCATCGGGTTCAAGTCCGAGCTCTTTAGCGCCAAGGCCGCGCTCGCGATCGTGCAGCGCGCGCTCGACGATCGTTGCGACTTCGTCGTCGGAGAGCGCCTGCAGAACGAAGACGCGAGCCCGCGACAACAGCGCGGAGTTGACTTCAAACGACGGGTTCTCGGTGGTTGCGCCAATCAGCGTGACGGTGCCGTCCTCGACGTACGGGAGCACCGCGTCTTGCTGCCCTTTATTGAAGCGATGGATTTCGTCGATGAAGAGCACCGTGCGTCGTCCGACGCGCCGGCGGGCTCGCGCCTCGGCGACGACGCGACGCAGATCGGCGACACCGGCACTAACCGCCGAGAGACGTTCGTAGTGCGCGCCGGTCGAGTGCGCTACGATCTCGGCCAGCGTCGTCTTCCCGCTGCCCGGCGGTCCCCAGAGAATCATCGAGGGAATGGCGTCGCGCTCGATCGCTACGCGAAGGGCGCGACGGGGGCCCAATACGGCGTCCTGACCGACGAAATCGTCCAGGGTTAACGGCCGCATGCGCGCGGCGAGCGGCGTCTCTTGGGGACCGGAGTCGAAGAGGCCGGGTGTCAAGGCGACGAGCTGGGCGCCTCAACCGGCTGGGTGAGGGGGTTCTTGGGAGCTTTGATCGGCTTGGGGGTCGCTAAGTGCCGATGAAGCTCGCCCGGGAACTGCATCGTGACGTCACCCTGCGCGTGAGCCGTTCCGCTAATCGTGTTGTAAACCACGCGTTCCGCCTTCATGCTGCGCGTGCCCTCGACGATGTGCACCGAACCTTGGAGCTGGAGCTGATGCGTTTCGTCGTTGAGCGTTCCGTTGTCCGCAGTAACGACCGTGTCGCCCTGAACGTAGTGGACGTTGCCGATCGCCTGATAGACTTTTGCCTCGCCGTCGATCTGCGCTTTGTCGGCGGTCAGCGTGGACGGCGACTGCGTCTGGGGCTGGGGGCCACCCTCGAGACTGCCGACGCCGCTACCTTGCGAGTCGTGCATCACGACGTGCCCGTTTAGATACAAAACCTTCTTTTTGTAATTGCCGTTGGCCCGATCTGCGGTAACGTCGCCACCCACGCGCGTCATCACGACCTTCGAAGGCGTGCTGAAATCGCCGGTCTTGAAGTTGGCGTCGAGCGAGTTGGCGTGCACGGTCCACACGCCTAAGTCGAACTGAGTGGCGGCTCCGTTGGGCGGCGTTCCGGCGCCCGGCGACGGACGCGCGCGGCCCGAGCCGCGCGGTTGCGGCCTCGCGTGTGCCTGCGCGGTCGGAAGTACTTGCGGCGCCGGCGGGGATGCAGCAGGCGTTACTACGAGCACTGCGAGGATGAGCGCGAACGCGGAGATGGATCGGATCATTGTCGTTGTGTGCGTACCTTTACCGTCGGACGTTCGATGGGTCCAAGCAACTCGCTCAGACGTTTTTCAGAAACGACTCCTTCACGTAGTAAGCGGGCGTGTACTCCGGAGAGGTCGACGATCGTTGATTCGCCGTCATAGCGCGTCGGTCCGTGCGCGACGAGCAGATCGGCTTCTGGGAGCATCGTGACTTCTTGCTCACCGAGATAGCGCGGCCCGCCGGGCGGATTCGCCGTCGTTCCGGCAACCGGACCACATCGTTCGAGCAACGCTCGCGCGAACGGGTCGTCGGGGACGCGAAAGGCCAACGTTTGCAATCCGGCGGCGAGTTCGTCGCTAATGAACGCCGGCTTGCGAATCAAAATGATGACCGGCGCGGGAAGCAGCCGTTTAGCGGCCTGCACCGCCAACGGATTATCGCCCGCGTACTCGAGAAACTCGGCGACGCTGGCAAGGTGCATCGTGAGCGGCCGGTTGTCGGGTCTTCCCTTGGCTGCGTAGACGCGATCGATTGCTTGGGAGTCGTACGGATCGCAGCCGATGAGATAACTCGTATCGTTGGGAAGGACGACCGTTCCGCCGGCAAAGATGCGGCGCGCGACTTCTTCGGCGACATCGTCGACGGGCGCTCCGCTCCCCTCGATTA
>DATAPM010000138.1:0-4536 GCA_036265225.1 Vulcanimicrobiaceae bacterium | reverse complement strand
GCGCTTAGCTTGAGCGTGACCTTCTCGTTGCTCGGGGGTTGCGGGGTATCGCAGCCGCCGATCGGCGGGCCGGCGCCGAACCGCGCGATCGCGCAACGTTCGGTGCCCAGCGCGAGCAGCGACGATCTGCTTTACGCGGTCAGCCACCTCGGCCGAGGCTCGGCAATATTGATGTTAACGTATCCCGATGGTAAGAGAGTAGGTGCCCTCAGGCGAGACATCGGCCTTTATCTTTGCTCGGACGAGAGTAACGGAAATGTATTCTTCCCATCCAACACCCGAATCTTCGAATACGCTCACGGCGGCACGAAGCCTATTGCAACTCTGAGCGCGCCATCTTCCGACTATGACTTTGAAGGATGCGCGGTCGACCCAACGACGGGAAACCTTGCAGTAACGACGGTCAACTTGAGCGCGGTGCTTGTTTACCCTGCTGGACAAGACACACCCGCACTTTATTACGGCTCGAAGGGCTCCTCCTTTACCTATTGCGGTTACGATAGTGAGGGTAATCTTTTCGTTGACGGAAGCCTGAACGGTGCACTGCTCCTCGACGAACTCCCCAAGGGAGGCAGTTCGCTCGAACAAATAACGTTGAGCCTACCCGATACGATCCCAGGGCCCGTTCAATGGGATGGCACCGAAGTAACGATCGAAAACCCGGAACCTCCGATCATCTATCGAATTCAGGTTTCAGGGTCGGTCGGTACCGTCGTTGGAACGACCAAGCTGCGTAACCAAACAAAAACAAAACGTGTACCCTACTCGCGCACGTGGATCGAAGGTGATACCGTGATTACCTCAACCGGTCGTGGAAACAAACGTATCGGACTTTGGCGCTACCCTGCCGGTGGCAAGCCGCTGCGTGTTCTTAAGAATATCGTCAACGGTCAGAAGTCCGGATTCTGGGCGTTCACCATCAGCCACGGCGGATAAAGAGGTGTCGAAGACCGATTGCCTATTCCTCATTGGTGCTGCAGCACTGCTGGTAGGCTGCGGCGGATCGCAACCGCCGATCGGTGCGCCGGGCGCGATGCCGCAGGTCGCGACAATGCGGGCGAGGGGGGGTTGGCCTTCGGGCTCTGTGCCTGAGACAAGCAATCAGGACCTGCTCTACGTCAGCCAAGGAAAATCGGTGCTCATCTACACTTACCCGGGGTTAAAGCGAATTGGCAAGCTCAAAGGTTTTGATAGTGGCTACGGTCCCTACGCACTCTGTAGCGACAGCAAAGGCGACGTTTTTGTTACTGCATTGAGGGGCGATACGTATGACGGTTACGTATACGAATTCGCGCACGGTGGGAAAAAGCCGATTGCGAAATTGAGTAACCCCGGTTCGGGTTACGGGTGCGCCGTGGACCCAACGACAGGGAACCTCGCCGTGGCAAACTATATTGCTCCAGGATCACATTACTACGGTAACGTTGCGATATATGCAAACGCAAAAGGCACGCCGACCGTTTACACAGACCCCAACATTGGGGCATACTTTTTCGCAGCCTACGATGATAGCGGCAATCTCTACGTTGACGGCGCAAGCAGAAGCAATACTTTCCCGTTAGCACTAATGCCGAAAGGGAGCAGCGTTTTTACAGATGTAAGCGTTAATCAGCAATTCCAGCCCCATTCGCTCCAATGGTACGACGGCAGCCTTATCATCGGCTCCGCTGGTAGTTGCAACTGTAACCAAGGGCCTGCGTACCTCTATCAGGTGCAAATGTCCGGAAGTACCGGAACGGTTGTAGGTGTCACGACGCTGGACAGTCATGGCAAAAACGAGGGAACCTTTCAATTTTACATTTCAGGAAGCCAGGTTGTGGGACCCAGCCGAAAACTGGCTTCTCTACAAGTCTGGTCCTATCCAGAAGGCGGCAATCCGATCAAGACTGTCACAGGCGCCTTTCCAATTCGACTAACCATTTCCGTCGCGCCAAGCCGCTAAGACAGCCATGAACGCTTTACGTTTACCGCTCACCCTGTGCGCCGCCCTCGCCGCCTTCACCGCCTGCGGCGGATCGCAGTCACCGATCGGCGCGCCGGGCACGATGCCACAGAGCCGCGCGATCGCGCAGCACGCTGCGCATAGCAACTCGTGGATGCTGCCAGAGGCGAGCGGCGAGGATCTGCTTTACGTCTCAGATGGATCAGCCGTGTTCGTATATTTGTATCCACAACTGAAGCCCGTGGGGAAGCTGACCGGGTTCCATGCGGCTCGCGGGATGTGTACCGATAGTCTAGGAAACGTCTTTATTACCGAGCCGGGAGATCCATCGACGACGATCTATGAATATGCACACGGTGGGACTGAACCCATCGCGACGCTGACTGATCCTGGGGGAGCTATTAGTTGCTCTCTTGATCCGGTCAGTGGCGATCTTGCGGTTGCGAACGAAGTCGGGGCGTCGCGCAGCAGTCCGGGCAATTTGGCCGTCTTTAAAGGGGCTAAGGGCGAACCGAAAACCTATTCCGATTCGGAGATAACCGCATTCCTCTGGTGCGCCTACGACGGCGCGGGGAGCTTATTTGCAGACCCGTACCCGGGCAGTGACGAACCAAGTGGGACCCTTGCCGAGCTTCCCGTTGGAAAAAACTCGCTCACGCATATTGCGCTTTCAAAAGACTTTCGTCCGCTAAGCCTTCAAGGGAACGGCAACTCTATTATTGCTGCCGGCTTGAGGCAAAGTCGTCGCCAGACGACGCCGGTCTATGAAATCACAGTTTCGGGCAGCACCGGGCGCGTCGCCCAACCAATACTCCTCAACGCCAGGAAAAATTGGGAACCAAAGATCGAACAGTTTTGGGTGCAAGGCAATACAACTATCGGTGGCGGCTTTAACCACCAATTCAGATACATAAACTTTTGGAAAGTTCCGCAAGGCGGTAAGCCGGTGAAGAGCGCTCCGAAGGGCTACGGTGGCCATTTTGGCGTCGTTGTGAGCGTGGCCAAAAGCCGCTAAGGAGTCAATCGCATGAAACCGCCACGATGGTCAACACTCTGCACCGCCCTCGTCGTCGCCGGTTGCGGCGGATCGCAGCCGCTGATCGCCGCGCCTATCTCAAGATGCGGGATTACATAGCCTTCCTCGGGCTTATCGAAGGTACTGAGACGGCATTCGATGCAATCGTGCGCCAGCGGAAGGATGCCGAAGGCGGCGGCGGCTTCGTTTACCGCGCAGCAATGGTCCCGTCTTGTCCCGATACGGTCTTTGTTCTGGGGTCGTTTGGCGAAAGGGGAGGTTTCTCACGGAACGATTTGTTTCAGGCGCTAAGGCCGAGGAGCAATGGCGAACTTTGGCCGGAGACCCGCTGCCTCATCATTGTTGATCGCGATGGCGTGAGCTCCAAGCGTCGGCGATGGGGCAGGATTTACAGCGGGGCCGAAATGCGATTCGCCCACCTGCGGCTATGCGCCCCCGGAGGACAAGTTGGGCCGCTCGATCGAGGGAATCCGTGAGTAAATATCTCTTATGGTGCGGCATCGTTGTAGCTGTTTTCGGCACAGCCCTGATGGGCTATGGCCTACTGATGATCGACGTTCCAGATGGGGCTCAGTTCTTTTCAATCGGTGCTCCGCTTGTGGTGGTTTCCGTCGTTCTGGTCGCGATTTGGGCCGTGATCTTCTGGCGAGAAGGCGGCAGATTTTAGGCGGCACAGGCTGTGCAAGCGCTGCGGGCGACGATCCGCGCGGCAGCCGCGAGGTCAATCGCGTGCGCAGCGTGGCGATAACCGAAAGCGATCGTCGCAACCGCAGCTGGGTACGCGAACATCCGGGTCAGCGCGACAAAGCGTGGTTCAAGCGCGGGATTGCGCCGAGCCTCGGCGCCTTTACGCTCGCGGCGATGGCGGCGGCGACGGGCTTATCGCTCGCGGCGTTTTCGCGCATCCGGGCTGGTGCGAGGGTACCGCATCCGCGGCATTGGGAAGTCCTGCTCGCGCTGATCGAAGAGTAAAGTTCGGGTCCCGCGCGAAGGATCGAACGATGGCAAGAAGCCTCAACACGGCGGCGGGAGGCACGATCGCGTGTTTACAGCGCTAGCTAGATAATGGAGGCCCTTCCGCGTTTAGTCGCGGCGCTTTGTGTTTTGATTACGTGCGCAAGCTGCGGCCGCCGGCTTACCGACGATCTAGCATTTCAAGCCCCGCAAGGTTGGGTCCACTCAGCGGTGCCGCGCGGCGGTGAGGTCTGGGTTAAGGTCGGCGACTTGCACGAATCAATCATGACGCAGGTGACAGAGAATCCGCTTCCGCCGCGTCAGCCAGGTTGGAAGGACCTCAGGATCTGCGGGAATCATCCCGCCGTGCTTATGTTCCAAAATAACCCCGGCCAAAGATGGGGCGGTCAGCACCACGTGGGGTTCTCAACGCTATATGGCCGTGTACGTCCGACCTGTTCGAGTACCGCCTGACCGAAATGCTGAAGCGGCGATCCGAACGTTGTGCTTGAAGCAAAGCGTAAGAAAATAGCTACGTCAGTCGAACCAGAGGAAGAACTCATTCCAGCGCGTGGGCGAATCCCGTGGCGTGCGGTTCCGTTCT
>DATAPM010000137.1:0-11644 GCA_036265225.1 Vulcanimicrobiaceae bacterium | reverse complement strand
CCGCATCCTCGGCCAGCTCACGCAGCTGCCGCGTCTGCTCCGCAGCCGAAAGCTTCTCGCGCCGCCCATGGCGTTTACGCCGGGATTTGACGCCGGCGGTAACGAGTTCGGCGAGAACGTAATCGTCCTCGTCGTCTACATCGATGATGCGAATGCGCGCGAAGTTCCCCGCATTGTTGATGGCGTTTTCCACTTCGGCGATGCGCCCGTCGACGACCGCTGCTGCCGACGACGGACTGGGAAGGCGGCCCGGCAGCAAATCGACGTTGTGCTCGTCGCCGACGCGCAGCGCGTGGGGCTTAGCTTTGGTGACGAATTCGATCCGCGCCTTCTCTGGGTGAATCATCGGATCGACGCGCACGCGAATCGCATGCTCGATCGAACGTGCCAGCTCCTTACACTCTTCTTCGTACCAGAACTCCATTTGCGTGGCGACGGTCGGAGCGACGTGAACGACGACGTCGCCGGGCGCACCACCGGCAGCCTCGCCGCGGATGCGGCGGAAGGTTTCGATGGCCACCGATTGGGGCGACATCACGCTTCCCAGACCGATGCACGTCGGACAGGTGCCGCGCAGCTGGGCGCCCAGATCTTTTCCGACGCGTTTGCGCGTAAACTCAAGAAGCCCGAGGTTGGAGAAGGATTGAATCGTGGCGCGCGTGCGGTCGCGACGCAGATTGTCTTCCATTACCTTGACGACGCGCTCGCGCGAAGCTTCCGACGCCATGTCGATAAAGTCCACGACGATGATGCCGCCGATATCGCGCAAACGCACCTGTCGGGCAATTTCCTCGGCCGCCTCGATGTTCGTCTTGAGGATCGTGTCTTCGAGGTTCCGCCCCCCGGTGAACTTGCCGGAATTGACGTCGATAACGGTAAGCGCTTCGGTATTCTCGATGACGATCGACGCGCCCGACGGCAGATTAATTTTCGGCCGCATCAGTTTCTGCAGTTCTTCGCTGACCTTATAGTCGTCGAAGAGCGAACGGCCGGAATTGTAATATTCGATGCGAGCGATGTACTGCGGACCCAGCAGCTGAAGGAAGTCGCGGACCTTGCGGTACTCTTCCTCGTCGTCGATCAAGACGCGATCCACGTCGGCGGTGATAAAATCGCGCGCCGCCTTGTAGATCAGGTTCATATCCTTGTGAAGCAGCGACGGCGAAGCGGCTCGCTTATACGTTTCCAGAATCCCGTGCCACATTCGAATCAGCACGCCGAGGTCGGCGATCAGCTCCGCCTCGCTCGCTCCGGCCGCGGCCGTACGCACCACGGTCGCCATTCCCTCAGGCCGGATCCGCTTCATCACGCTCTTGAGCCGGTTGCGCTCGTCGGCCGAATCGATCTTTCGCGAGACGCCGGAATATTTGCCGGTCGGCATCAAGATCAGGTAGCGGCCGGGCAGCGAGATGTTCGTGGAGATGCGGGCCCCTTTGAGGCCGCGCGGCTCCTTGACGATCTGCACCAGCACGTCGTCGCCCCGCTTGACCTTCTCGCTGATCGTGAAACCGCTATGGCCTTGCGTGATTTCGACGTCGCCGATATTGAGCGGCTGCTTGTTGATATCGTCGACGTAGAGGAAGGCGTTGCGGCCGAGGCCGATGTCGACGAAGGCGGCTCCCATGCCCGGGAGCACGTTTTGCACCTTCCCCTTGAAGATCGAGCCGATGACTTTCTCTTCGCGCTCGATGTAGAGTTCGGCTAAATCGCCGTCCTCGAGTATGGCGACCCGATTCTCCCACGGGTCGCTCGAGATTAGTATCTCGCTCGGCAAATTGTCCTCAACTAACGAGCTTGCCTCGACGCCGCGCTTCCCCCGGCGGGTGCGCTAGGGCGGGCGGCGTTCTTGCGCCGCCTAGGTTCGCTCTTTGGAAAAAACTTGAAAGAAAGAAATCCTCTGGGCGGCGGCCCCCGTCCGAACGACGGAGCCTCTCCGGCCCGGGCTTGGGGTTCCCGGGCCGCCGGGAGCGGACCTGCCTAGCCGCCACTCTTCCTTAGTGCGCGTCGGGAGGCCGCAGTGCGCATCGGGAGGCCGCAGTGCGCATCGGGAGGCCGCGCCGCTCAAGCGTTGCCTAAGACGTCACGGTCCTTCTGCGAGTAGATGTTGAGCAAGATACCGAGCGCGGCAAAATCGGTAAGCATTGCGGAGCCCCCGTACGACATGAACGGCAGCGGAATCCCGGTGATCGGCATGACGCCGATCGTCATGCCGACGTTAATGAGAACGTGAAAAAAGAGCATGCCGACCAATCCGCTCGCCAACAGCAAGCCGAAGCGATCGCGGGCGACGAGCATCGTGCGGATTCCGCCGTACAGTGCGGCTGCGTACAGGAAGAGCAAGAGCATCGCGCCGGCAAAGCCCCACTCTTCGGCGAGCACCGTAAAGATAAAATCGCGCGAATGCTCCGGGACGAAGTTGAGCTGCGTCTGCGTACCGTGATAGAGGCCGCGGCCGAGCCACTCGCCGTTGCCGACGGCGATTTTCGACTGCGCGAGATTGTAACCCGCACCCTGCGGGTCGGCCTTCGGATTGAGAAAGACGAAGAGACGCGCGCGCTGGAAGGGCTTGAGCACGGCGTTGGTTCCAATCGCTGCGGCCGCTGCGACGAGCACCGCGAGCAGGTAGATTCCGAAATCGCCGAGCTTGGGCAACGCGAAAAAAAGTTCGACGCTCAAGATCGCAAGGACCGCCAGGGTCGTGCCGAGATCGGGCTGCTTGAGAATCAGTAGAGCCGGGACGGCTGCCGTGAGCAGCGGTTTCCAAATGTCCTGAAAGTTTTGGTACGTGCCGCGGCAGAGCACCCCCGCCAGTGCGATCGCAACCACGAGCTTGGCGGGCTCCGACGGCTGAAACGTGCCCAGCGGTCCCAGCGAAATCCATCGTTGCGCGCCCAAGGCGCTATGCCCCCCGCGCAGGATGAACGCTAACAGCAGCAGGTTGACGATATAGAGTGCGGGAGCCCAGCGGTGCCAACTGCGATAGTCAACGAACGAAAGCGCCACCATAATCGGAATCCCGAGCAGCAAGTAGAGGAGCTGTTTGGAAAACTCTCCCGTCGGCTGTGGCGCGTGAAGCCCGGCCGAACGAATGCAGACCAGCCCCAGCACGGCGATCGAAACTCCGGCGCATGCTAAAGGCCAGTTGAAGTTGCGCAGGTAGCGCTTCGCGCCGCCGCCGAGTGCGAGGACCGCCATGAAAAGGCGCTTACGCGCTACTGCGCCGCGGCGCCCGCCGGAGCTGCCGCCTTGGCCTGCGCCTTTTTCTTTCTTCGCCGCTTGCGCACCGGAGGCGTGGCGGCCTGGGGGCCGGGCGTCGGCGCGGCCGCGGTAACCGCGGCTTCCTCTTTCACCGCGCCCTTGGCCGCCTCGCCATTGCCGTTTGCGCCGCTACCGTTCGGCCGGTTGACCGCAACGATGGGGATGTTGGCGAGCATCGCCAGCGTACTGTCCTGACGCTCGAAACTAACTTCGATGCGTTCGCGATCGACTTCGACGAAACGCGAGATCACGTCGACGAGGTCGCGTTTCATCTTCTCGATCATCTCCGGCGCGAGTTCGAGATGGTCGGTCATCAAGACCAAACGGAGGCGCTCCTTTGCGGTCGCGCTCGAACGAGGCTGACCGAAGAAGCGCTTGAGAAACTCGATCACGCCCGCTTACCTCCGAAGATCGACCCGAGGCGCTCGAGGATCGAGCTCTTGGCGACGGGCGGCATCGGAGCGGGCACGTCTTCGCCGGCGACGCGCGCCGCAATGGCGTGATATGCGGCCCCAGTGGAAGACTCTTTCTGCAAGGCGAGCGGTTCGCCGCGATTGGTCGTCACGATAATCTGCGGCTCATCGGCGATGACGCCCAGCAGCGGCAGGCGCAGGATCGCGTTCACGTCCTCTACCGAGAGCATCTTGCCCTTTCGCACCATCGCCGGACGCAGACGATTGACGATGAGCTGCGGACGGAAACGGTTGCCGAGCAGTCCGACGACGCGGTCCACGTCGCGGACGGCCGAGACCTCCGGGGTACAAATCACGATGGCTTCGTCGGCGCCGGCGACGGCGTTGCGGAATCCGAGTTCGATGCCTGCCGGACAGTCGATCAGCACATAATCGAAGCGCTCGCGCAGCGTGCCGATCAGCGCCTGCATCTTCTCCGTTTCGACCTCGTCTTTTTCACGCGACTGCGCCGCCGCGAGCAAGAAGAGATTTTCGCTGTGCTTGTCGGAGACGAGCGCGTCGTCGACGCCGGCACGCTCTTCGAGGACGTCGAGCAGGTGGTGCTTGACGCGGCTCTCCAGTCCGAGGACGATGTCGAGATTGCGCAGACCGATGTCGGCATCGACGAGAACGACGCGCGCCCCGCGGGCGGCTAGCGCAGTACCCAGGTTGGCGGTCGTCGTCGTTTTGCCGACTCCGCCCTTCCCCGAGGTCAAGACGATGGCGCGTCCTACTTTAGCAGCCGGCGCGCTGGGCGCGGGCTCGGCCGGAACGGACTGCACTTGATGCACGCGTTACCCCGCTTTCAATGCGCCGATGAGGCGCCCCAAGAGACCCTGGCCGTCGAAGGACGTGAATGGCACGAGCTCGCCTTCGAGGCGACGCGCGATCTTGTCGTAAATCACGCGTAAACGATTGGCTTCGTTGAGGACGATCGGTTCGCCGCGATTGGTCGTGTCGATGATCTCCTCGTCGTCGGGCACGATGCCCAGCAACTCGATTGAGAGCACTTCACAGACGTCTTCGACCGAGAGCATGTCGCCGCTGCGCACCATCTCGGGCCGCAGCCGGTTGACGATCAACCGAATCGGCTTTCCTTCTGCGGCGATCTTACCGACGACACGATCGGCGTCGCGAATCGCGCTGACCTCGGGCGTGGTGACCACGATTGCCTCGACCGCCCCGGCAACGGCATTTCGAAAACCGGTCTCGATGCCGGCCGGGGAATCGATCAAGACGTAATCGGCGGTTTCCGCGGCGCTTTCGGTAATCGCCGCAAACTGCTGCGGCGTGATCGCCTCTTTCTCGCGCGTCTGCGCGGCGGGAAGAATCGCCATCGAATCAAAGCGCTTGTCTTTGATGAGCGCCTGACGCAACTGGCAGCGTCCTTCGGCGACCTCGACGAGGTCGAATACGATGCGCTTCTCGAGGCCCAAAACCAAGTCGAGATTGCGCAATCCGATATCGGCGTCGATGAGAATCACGCTCTTTCCGCGTTTGGCCAGCGCGGCGCCGAGGTTCGCGGTCGTGGTCGTCTTACCGACACCGCCTTTGCCCGAGGTGACGACGATGCGACGCCCGCTCATGCCGTGGGCGCTCCGGCTTGCGCCACGTCGCCGAGCCGCTCGAGTGGAAGAATAACGATGCGCCCGCCTTGTGCGACGGCCGCTTCCGGCTTTGTGCGGCCGCGCCGGACGGCGCTCTCTTCCGCACCGATAAATGCGGCGATGCGCAACTGCGTCGCCGTCAGCTCGAGCGCGTAGATGCGCGCGTTCTCGTCGCCGCCCGCGCCGGCGTGCGCGATGCCGGCCAAACGGCCGAAGACGAGAATGTCGCCGGTGGCGACGAGCTCCGCACCGGGATTGACGTCGCCGACGACGACGATGTTCCCGGTGTGATGCAGCACCTGACCGCCGCGCAGCGTGGCTGCATGATAGAGCGTTGCCGGTGCTGCGTCGACCGCGTGCAACGCCGGCGCCGCGCTGCGCTTGCGGGGCGATTCGGGCAAGCGCGGTACGCTAGCTTCACCGCGCCGGCGGCGTTGCGCAATGTCGCCGCGCGCGCCGGCGAAGTCGGCGACCAGCGAGCGCGCTGCATCGGAAAGCGTGGTCTCGGCATCGCTGCGAAGCGCGCGGCGTTGCGCCAGCTCCTCGCCCGGCGGCGGCGTTTCAAACTCCAAACCTTCCCGTTGCGCGATCGCTTCGAGCTCGTCGTGCCGCCCGCGCAGGGCGCGCAGCGCGATTCCCGCCCCGGTGAGGAGTGCGCGAAGGCGTGCCAGATCCTCGGGCTGCGGCAGGCCGGCTCCAAAATTGGCGACCGCCGCGGCTCCACGGTAGAAGCTCGGCCGTTCGGTAAGGCGAGCCTCGAGCTCGTCGAGTGCCTCTCTCAGCTCACGCCCAGCAAAGGCAAGCTCGAGGCCTTCACGTCTGCCCCGTAAGAGTGTCACGCTAGGCTTTGCTCGAAGTATTCATCTAATATCCTTTACCATCCACACATGACTCGCAACTTCTTGGCGTTGTCCACATATAATACACAGGGGAAGTAAAACCGCATGTTGCGTCGCGTCATTCCACTTTTTGTCATCGTCTCGCTGCTCTCCGCCGCCAGTCCGGTGCCCACTTCGGCAATGTCGACCGCGGCCGAGATTCAGCTCGGGCAGCAAGAGGATCAGCAGATCGTCTCCAGCAGCGTAATCGAAACCGATCCGCTGCTCAACGCCTACGTCCAAGGCATCGCCGGGAACCTTTGGAACCAAGTCGCGCGCAAAGACGTCCCCTACTCGGTCAAGATTATCAAAGACAGTCAAATCAACTCATTCGCGACGATGGGCGGTTTCGTCTACGTCTATGAAGGTTTGATCGATTTCGTTCAGTCGGACGACGAGCTAGCGAGCGTCATCGGCCACGAAACCGGCCACATCGAACGCCGGCACGTGATCACCACCAACTCGAAGGCCGAGATCCTTAACATCCTCTTCGGAATTGCGTCGATTTTCTCGCCGATCATCTACGAGTTCGGCGGCCTCGCCGAAGCGGGACTGATGGCCAAGGTTTCGCGTGACGACGAGCTCCAAGCCGACCGCTACGGCTTGCAGCTGATGTCGCGTGCCGGCTACGACCCCGAGTCGATGGTAACGATGATGGCGCACCTTGCCGTGCTGCAGAACGAACACAGCGATGCGGTTAGCAAGTACCTCCAAGACCATCCCGATCCGCAGAACCGCGTCGCGCATCTGATGGGCTACCCGGAGCTCGACCCGACGCTGGTGACACCCGCGCAGAAGCTCGTCCAGGCTTCGGGCGATGAGGAGCGCGCCCGCTACGATTTCGCCCGGCTGCGACTAGACCAGGTATTGAGCAGCGACCCGCATAGCGCCGAAGCGCTGCTCGATCTCGGGGAGGCCGAGCTGGCCTTGGGACTACCGAATAAGAGCGAGCAGACGCTCGCGGAGGCATCGCAGAACGGTTCGGCGGCGACGCGCGCCACCGCTAACGCCCGCCTTACCGCGTTGCGTCAGATGGAAGCCCAGCAAGTTACGCTTACCAAACCTAATCTGCCCAAGCTGCAGGCCGCGATCGTCGCCGCCCAGACCGCGCAGGCTCAGGACGCCACCGAGATTGCTGCGCGTGCGGCTCAAGGCAAGGATCAGGTCAAGGCGGTGCAGAGCCGGCTAGAGACGCTGCAGTATGAGGTCCCCGACCTCAGCCGCATCAACATCAAGCGCGGCTCGCGCATCGAAGCGATCGTCAAGAATCTGAACTCGATGTCCCGCTCGATCAACAGCGCGCTGCAGGATGCCGGCGGTGATTCGGGCCCGCTCGGCGGCGTTGGAACGCTGGAAAAGAACAAAGAGAGCGGTCTCCTCAAAGACAGCGCCGATATCTACCACGAGATGCTCGCACCGTTTGCGATGGCGCCGGTTCCGACGCAGTCGCTCGCGATTCTACCCTCGTATCCGCAGATGACGTCGGAGCTGACGATCGCCGACAGCGAGATGCTTCGCTCGGTGGATGCGGCGCGCGCCTCGCTCACGATCCTCGATCAATCGCTGGGCGATCTCGACGAGTTCCTCAAGCAGCTCGATCACGAGCAGCTGAGCTTCAACGGCGACATCACGCAGAGCGAGTACGACCAGCTTTCGTCAGGGATGAGCAAAACCGTAGACGACTTCAACAATGCGGCGACGGCCGCGTCGCAAGCCGCCCAGCTCTTTAATCTGGCGCGGTCGCGCCAGCTCTCCGTGCGCATTACCCTGCTCGGTCTGGGGACCTCGCCGCAGATCTACTCGACGCTGCGCTATGCACTGCAGCAGCGCTTCGGCAGCGCCGGCGTCGACTATCGCACGATGCTGCGCGGCGGTCTAACGCCGGGCGACGTCACGGCCGCGACGATCATTGCCGCCGACATCAAAAGCACGCCCGAGAGCGTCATCGCCGAAGCGAAAAGCTCGGGCAAGACGGTCATCGACGTCGCCAACGCGCATAAGATGCACGCCTGGCCGTTAGAAATCTTTCTGGGTCTGGTATATCTCGATTACACCGACGACCCATCCAAGGAGCTTCGTAAGGCCGACGGCACGTTGGCCGTCGATCTCAACAAGCTCGGTCTGTAGGAGGAGATCCACATGGCGATCGCCGGCGACGCCCGTAACCTTTTTATGCTCGTCCGTAAAGGGCTCGACGTGCGCGCGATTCAGGCGCACGTGCGCAAGCCGTTCCGCTTTCTGCTGTGCGGAGACCCCGCGCTGGTTGCCGAGCTGCGCGGACTCTTGCTCTTTGGACACGAGGACGGCGTGCCGCTCGAAGCCGCCGCCTGCCTCGAAACCGTTCCCGTCGGCGCGCCCCTGGTGACCAACCCAGCCGAGGTGCGCGCAGTCGTCTTTCTCGGGCGGCGCGGTGACGCTGCGGCAGCCGACCTCAGCTTGCTGGCAGCCCTACGCGCGCCGATGCTTACGGTCACCGTCGATCCCGACGCCGTTCCGTCGAGTCCGGCGGCAGCGCCGGCCGCGGGGGCGTCGTGCGAGTATGTCGTTCCGTCGCTTTCTCGCGAATCGCTGCGCGGACGTTTCTTTCCGCATCTCGTCGAATGCGCGGGCGGCGTCGAGATCGCCGTCGGCCGTCATCTTCCGGCACTGCGCGAAACGGTCGCGGCCAAACTGACGCGCGATGCAGCGAACAACGCGCTCAAAGTCGCACTGGCCAGCGCGGTGGTCGATCACATTCCGGTCGTGGGTCTGGTGCTTGGCGCCTTCGCTTCGGCAGGCGACATCGTAGCCATTACCGGCATTCAAGTCATGCTGATGCTGCACATCGAGGCGGCGTACGGCCGCGACCCCGACATGCACCGTACCTGGCAACTCTTGCCGATCATCGGCGGCGGATTTGGCTGGCGCACGCTGGCGCGCGAACTATCCGGCTTCGTTCCGGTGGCGGGAATTGCGATCAAGGGCGCAATCGCTTACGCGGGAACGATCGTCGTAGGCGAAGGCGTCACGTTCTTCATGGAGCAGGGGCATCACATGACCAAAGGTGATGCGGCGACGCTCTACGAGCGCACCAAAGACGACGCGTTGCGCTTTGCCCGCGATCTGCTGCGAAAGCTGCGCAAATAGTTCTTGGGAGGCTCGACGCGATACGCCGCTTTCCCGTCAAGAGCCTGCGCGGCGAAACCCTCGAAGAAATTGCCGTGGATTCCAACGGGCTGCGCGGCGACCGGCAGCGCGCGCTCGTCGTGCGTGACGAGCCGATCCGCGCCGGCAAGACCTATCGCGGCAAAGAACACGAGCGCCTGCATCTGATCGCCGATCCCGATGCCGCAACGGCAGCCGCTGCCGAGCGCGGCGTTGACGTTTTGCTGCAACGCGACGGTCCGTTCTTCGACGACGCTCCGGTTTCAATCATGGTGGATCGTTGGCTCGACGCATTGAGCGCGCACGTTGGCTATCGTGTCGAGTGGCAGCGTTTCCGGCCGAACTTCTTCATTACTGCGGCGCCCGAGTTCGATTTCGACGAGCAACGCTTGACGGGCGGGGAACTGCGCCTCGGAGAGGTTCGCATGCGCGTGCGCGCGCCCATCGGGCGCTGCGTCGTCATTACCTACGATCCCCAAGGCGGGACGAGCGATCCCGAGATTCTTCGCTACGTCGCGCAGCAGCGGGGCAACTCGATGGGAATTTACTGCGACGTCATCGAGGCGGGCACGGTCCGAGTGGGCGACGTCTTAACGTTTTGATTCGAACCCGGCTCGTGAGGTGAGGCGCCACGGAACTGCATTCGCGGCGCCTCTTGCACCCCCACCCGGCTACGAACGAATCATAGCCCGGCGGTAAGAACCGAGCCCTAATCAAACGGGATTAGACCATTCGTCAGCGCCGAACGGTCGTGCCGCTCGGAACAACCGGAGGTTTAAAGCGCGCGCCGGCCTTCCAAAGCCTTAGCGATCGTCATCTCGTCGGCGTAATCGAGATCGCCGCCGATCGGCAGCCCGTACGCTAATCGCGAGACGATGACGCCGAGCGGCAAGAGCAAACGCGAGAGATAGAGCGCGGTAGCTTCCCCCTCGGCATTGGGATTGGTTGCCAAGATGATCTCGCGCGGATCCTCACGGCCGACGCGCTCGATCAGTTCCTTGGTGTGAAGCTGTCCTGGCCCAATCCCGTCCATCGGCGATATCAAGCCGCCGAGCACGTGATAGCGTCCCTTGAACGCGCCGGTCCGCTCGATTGCGTAAACGTCCTTCGCTTCGGCAACGACGCAGATCACGCCGCCGTCGCGCCGGTCGTCGCTGCAGAACTCGCACGGATCCGATTCGGCCAGCGAGTAACAGATCGAGCAGAACCGGACGTTGTCCTTAACGGCCAGGATCGCTTCGGCAAGACTCTGCGCTTCGTGGCGCGGGCGATTCAATAAGTAAAAAACGAGGCGCGCCGCGGTTTTGGGGCCGATCGTGGGAAGTTTGCTGAGTTCGTTGATGAGAGCGGAGATCGGGCCCGCGACGCTCTTCACATCAATCCGGGAACGCGCATACCGCCGGTAACCGACGCCATTCGTTTTTCCGCCGTTTCGCCGGCCTTGCGCAATGCGTCGTTGACGGCGGCGGCGACCAGATCTTCGAGTGTCTCGACGTCTTCGGGGTCGACGGCTTCCTTGCCGATGCGCACGCGCTTGATTCGCCGGTCGCAGGTCGCATCGACGGTCACCGCGCCGCCGGCCGCACTGCCGCTCACGATCGTTTCCGCGAGCTCTTCCTGGGCCTTGGCCATCTCGGCTTGCATCTTCTTGACCTGAGCCATCAACTGCGCCTGATTCATCGTTCTCCTCTGAGTTCTATCGGATTCGCTCGTTGGCGTATTCGAAAAGCGCGTCGGCGTCATCGCCGTCTTTTGCCGGCGCCGCCGGTTCGCCGCCACGCGACGCGCTCTTCGCGCGTCCGGCGCTTCCGTCGACGCGCAGCACGACCTTGAGCTCGACGCCTAAAACGTCGGCAACGGCCTTCTCGATTAGCGGTGCGTAGTCGCGCAGCGCGCCGGCGCTCCACGTGTCCGGGAGTTTCAAAACGATTGCGTTACTCTCCAGCGATTCGACGGTTGCACGTGAAAGCGGCGCGCGCAGCGGTGGCCGTTCGCCTTCCACCTTGCCGCGTATGCTTTGCCAGGCGGCGCGCACTTTTTGCAGGGAGAGCGCCGGGCCGCCCGTGCTCGGGGACGCCGGGGCGCTGACGGCCGCGCCTTTCTCGGGCGACTCCGGCGTCGGGAGGGGGGAGGCAGGCGCGGGTTCTGGGGAGGCGGCATGCAACGGGGATACGGTCGGCGACGAGGCCGTGGCGACCGGCGGCGGCGCAGCGACCGGCAAACCGCTCTCCAAAGCGGCGAGGCGCGCGGATAGCGCGTCGAGCGTCGGGTCCTCGCCGGTAAGAATGAAGCGCAGCAGCGCGGT